>NZ_LYSO01000121.1:0-17934 GCF_001728935.1 Pseudomonas sp. AP42 | reverse complement strand
GGCCGTTACCGCAGCAATGGATATGTACACAATCCAGCTGCGTTGACTGTGAGGCCGCCTTCGCGAGCAAGCCCGCTCCCACAGTTGGATTGTGGGGGGGGGGCAGGTGGATAGGTGTCGGCTGGCAGGCCGTCTTCGCAGGCAAGCCAGCTCCCACATTTGGATCGCGGTGC
This sequence comes from Pseudomonas sp. AP42, assembly GCF_001728935.1. Lineage (NCBI taxonomy): Bacteria > Pseudomonadati > Pseudomonadota > Gammaproteobacteria > Pseudomonadales > Pseudomonadaceae > Pseudomonas > Pseudomonas sp. AP42. Next base: position 17,761 of record NZ_LYSO01000121.1, on the reverse strand, counting down.
GTCAGTTAGATCAGCATCGTCTGTCAGGCCGTCACGGGAGCAAGCTCCCTCGCCACAGGGTCCGCAGCTCTCACATTTGTCTTGTGTTGGCAATAATGGTTAGTTCCACGCATAAAAAACGCCGCGTACCTTGCGATACGCGGCGTTTTTCACATCAACACACCGTTAGGCTTGAATCACCGGGATGTTGGCGCTTGCTGCGATCTTGCGGAACTCAGCGATCTGGTCGAAGTTCAGGTAGCGGTAGACGTCACTGGCCATGGTGTCCAGTTTCGCCGCGTAGCCCATGTACTCTTCGACGGTCGGCAGGCGACCCAGGGTAGAGGCCACGGCCGCCAGCTCAGCCGACGCCAGGTAGACGTTGGCACCATCACCCAGGCGGTTCGGGAAGTTACGGGTCGAGGTCGACACCACGGTGGAGTTCGGCTCAACGCGTGCCTGGTTACCCATGCACAGCGAGCAGCCTGGCATTTCCATGCGGGCGCCAGCCTTGCCGTAGATGCCGTAGTAGCCTTCTTCGGTCAGTTGGTGAGCGTCCATCTTGGTCGGCGGCGACAGCCACAGACGGGTTGGCAGCTGGCCCTTGACCTGCTCCAGCAGTTTACCGGCAGCGCGGAAGTGACCGATGTTGGTCATGCACGAACCGATGAACACTTCGTCGATCTTCTCGCCAGCCACGCTGGACAGCAGACGGGCGTCGTCCGGGTCGTTTGGCGCGCAGAGGATCGGCTCGTTGATTTGGGACAGGTCGATCTCGATGATTTCGGCGTATTCGGCGTCGGCATCGGCTTCCATCAACTCCGGGTTGGCAACCCAGGCTTCCATCGCTTGGGCGCGACGTTCCAGGGTGCGTGCATCGCCGTAGCCTTCGCCGATCATCCAGCGCAGCAGGGTGATGTTGGAGTTCAGGTACTCGGTGACGGACTCTTTGGACAGCTTGATGGTGCAACCGGCAGCCGAACGTTCAGCCGAGGCGTCGGACAGCTCGAAAGCCTGTTCCAGCGTCAGGTCGTTCAGGCCTTCGATTTCCAGGATGCGGCCAGAGAAGGCGTTCTTCTTGCCTTTCTTCTCTACGGTCAGCAGGCCAGCCTGGATCGCGTAGTAAGGAATGGCATGAACCAGGTCACGCAGGGTGATGCCAGGTTTCATCTTGCCTTTGAAGCGCACCAGGATCGATTCCGGCATGTCCAGCGGCATGACGCCGGTGGCGGCGGCAAATGCGACCAGGCCAGAACCGGCCGGGAACGAGATGCCCATCGGGAAACGGGTGTGGGAGTCACCACCGGTACCGACGGTGTCCGGCAGCAGCATGCGGTTCAGCCAGCTGTGGATGATGCCGTCGCCTGGACGCAGCGATACACCGCCACGGGTCATGATGAAGTCAGGCAGGGTGTGGTGGGTGGTCACGTCGATCGGCTTCGGGTAAGCCGCGGTGTGGCAGAAGGACTGCATCACCAGGTCGGTCGAGAAGCCCAGGCACGCCAGGTCTTTGAGTTCGTCACGGGTCATTGGGCCGGTGGTGTCCTGGGACCCCACGGTGGTCATCTTCGGCTCGCAGTAAGTGCCTGGACGAACGCCTTTGCCTTCTGGCAGGCCGCAGGCCTTGCCGACCATTTTCTGTGCCAGGGTGAAGCCTTTGCCGGTGTCGACAGGCGCTTCAGGCAGCTTGAACAGGTCGGTAGGGCCCAGGCCCAGTTCGGCGCGGGCCTTGTCGGTCAGGCCACGGCCGATGATCAGCGGGATACGGCCGCCGGCGCGGACTTCGTCCAACAGCACCGGAGTCTTCATTTCGAAGGTGGTCAGGACTTCGTCGGTGCCGTGTTTGCAGACTTTGCCAGCATGCGGGTACAGGTCGATCACGTCGCCCATGTTCATGTTGGTAACGTCGAATTCGATTGGCAGTGCGCCAGCATCTTCCATGGTGTTGTAGAAGATTGGAGCGATCTTGCTGCCGAAGCAGAAACCGCCGGCACGCTTGTTCGGCACGTAAGGCACGTCGTCGCCGAAGAACCACAGCACCGAGTTGGTCGCCGATTTACGCGACGAACCGGTACCGACCACGTCGCCCACGTAGGCAATCGGGAAGCCTTGGCCGCGCATCTCTTCGATCTGCTTCATCGGGCCGGTCTTGCCTTGCTCGTCCGGCACGATGCCTTCACGGGCCATTTTCAGCATGGCCAGGGCGTGCAGCGGGATGTCAGGGCGGGACCAGGCATCAGGCGCAGGCGACAGGTCGTCGGTGTTGGTTTCGCCGGTGACCTTGAAGACGCGCAGGCTGATCTTGTCGGCCAGGGTAGGGCGGTTGCGGAACCACTCGCCATCAGCCCAGGACTGGATCACGCCTTTGGCGTGTTCGTTGCCGTTGCGGGCTTTTTCGGCGACGTCGTGGAACGCATCGAACATCAGCAGGGTGTGCTTGAGCTGGGCGGCCGCGACGGGCGCCAGGGTGGCGTCGTCCAGCAGCTCGACCAACGTCACGATGTTGTAGCCGCCTTGCATGGTGCCGAGCAGTTCAACAGCGCGTTTCTTGTCGATCAGGGGGGAAGTGGCTTCGCCCTTGGCCAGGGCAGACAGGAAACCGGCCTTGACGTAAGCGGCTTCGTCAACGCCTGGTGGAATGCGGTTGGTGATCAGGTCAACGAGGAATTCTTCTTCGCCAGCCGGAGGATTTTTCAGCAGCTCGACCAGGCCTGCGGTTTGTTCGGCGTTAAGCGGCTGGGGAACGATACCCAGTGCTGCACGCTCTTCGATATGTTTGCGGTAGGCTTCAAGCACAGTTATTACCCTCATCAGTGGTCCCACGGGACGCTCATCCAGAAATGAACGGCACGCATGCGCTCGGGGGCTTTTTGGGCCGCAAAGCCAGCGCTGCCGGCATTCCTTACAGAAGCTGCTTTCAAAGTTTTACGCCTGCAGAACGGAGCTGATGAGGGTTGGCGCGGGCTCTGACCTACCGGGTCGAACCTGCGCCAACACCGTTCTGAAGGAACGACTGTGCTCGTGACGCTTTGAAAACAGCTTCCAGCGGAGTATTGGCGCCTTACAAGGCCGGGTGATTCTACGGCAAAAAAAATCTAAAGGTAAGTTGCCTGCTCAAGTTTGCTGGGTGATCAACCTTAGACAAAGGGCTAACATGGCGCACTGTTTCGCGGATTTGCGTGTCGTTGCCCATGCCCAACCAAACCATCAAGACTCCCTGCGTCGGCCTGTGTTCCACGGTCTACGGCGATCTCGTGTGCCGTGGATGCAAGCGCTTCCACCATGAAGTGATCCAGTGGAACGGCTATAACGAAGAAGAAAAACGCGCGGTCTGGCTCAGGCTTGAGCAGCTGTTGGTGCAGGTCATGGCCGGCAAAGTGGAGGTTTTCGACCCCAAGACCCTGCGCGGGCAGTTGGAGCAACGCAAGATTCGCTTTGTGCCGCACCAGTCCGAGTATTGCTGGGCCTACCAGTTGATTGCCCGTGGAGCCCGGGTGATCAATAACCTGGAGGCCTATGGCATGGTGCTGTTGCCGGAGTTTCGCGACTGGGCGCTGCCGGAGCTGCGCGATGCCATTGATCGCGAGTTCTTTATCTTGTCCGAGGCGCATTACCAGCGCTATATCGCACCGGGCTTCCTGAAGGATGCGCTGGGTAACTGACGGGCGAGGTCAATGTAGGAGCGAGCTTGCTCGCGAAAAACGCCAACGATAACGCGCGCTTCCTGAATAAACGCGGCGTCTTTAAGTTTTTCGCGAGCAAGCTCGCTCCTACAGTTGATCCTCAGTGTCAGGGCTTGGTGGCCAGCTCTTCCAGATGATCCATGAGCGTCTGCGGCTTGAGCACCAGCACATCGCTTTCTATCGCATCCAGTACCACTTCGGCCGTATTGCCAATCAGCGCCCCGGAAATCCCAGCGCGTGCCACCGTGCCGATGATCGTGACAGCGGCCTGCCATTTATGGGCCGCAAACGGAATGAGTACATCCGCTGGGCCTTCCTCTATGTGCAGGTGCGCATCATCGACGTCGAACTCAGCCTGGAATGCCTTGCACTGCTCGCGGTAGCGCGCCTCGATGGTTTCCTTGAGCTGAAAGGTCGGGTCGGCCGCCGACAGCATGGGCGACGGGTGGGCACTGATGACATGCAATTTGGCTTTGGCCAGGCTGGCGATATCAAAGCCATGGTCGATGATCGAATGGTGCAGCGAGCGGTGTTCGCCGTCTGTGTTGCCCACGTCGATGGCCGCCAGGATCACGCCGCCCGCCCAAGGAGTGGCGGTCTTGACCAGCAACACTGGCGTTGGGCAATAGCGCAGCAACTTCCAGTCCGCCGGGGTCAGCAGGGCTTTTTTCAGTGGGCTGTCGGGGAAGTGCTGCTTGATCACCAGGCCGCAGCCTTCGGCTTGCTGCACATCGATGATGGTTTCATGCAGGCTGTCGTTCCACGCTTGTTCGGTGGTGACGCTGTAGCCGTCTTCCGTCAAGCCTTGCTTGAGCAGGCTCAGCAGCGCCGAATGTTCGTGTTTTTTGTCACAGACCAGCAAGTGCAGGTGCGCGTCGGTCACCCCGGCAATCAGCTTGGCACGTTTGAGTGCCAGGCTTTCGGAGTGCTCGGGCTCGATGACCACCAGGATGCTGCGGATGGCTTGCATGGTCGGGTTCTCCTGAAGGGTGGGCGTTGGATAACTATAGTTGCTGGCCGGCAGCCGTCATGTTGATACACATCAAAGCCGGTGGCTGGTGGTCTGCGGCGGGGTCGGTATAATCGGCGCCCTTTTGTATCCTTTGCCCGTGAGCCCGATGAACCTGCCCGAAATCCATGAATTCCTCGGCTGCCGCACCCCCGATGCCTGGGTACAGGCCGCATTGGCCGATCAGGAAACCCTGCTGATCGACCACAAGAACTGCGAATTCAAAGCCGCCAGCACCGCCTTGAGCCTGATGGCCAAGTACTACGGCCACGTTGACCTGATCAACATGATGTCGCGCCTGGCCCGCGAAGAACTGGTGCACCACGAGCAGGTCATGCGCCTGATGAAAAAGCGCAAGGTCGAGCTGCGTCAACTGCACGCTGGCCGTTACGCCTCGGGTTTGCGCAAGGTGGTGCGCAGCCATGAGCCGGTCAAGCTGGTGGATACCCTGGTGGTAGGCGCCTTTATCGAAGCGCGCAGTTGCGAACGTTTCGAAGCGCTGGTGCCACATTTGGACGAAGAACTCGGCAAGTTCTACTTCGGCTTGCTCAAGAGCGAGGCGCGGCACTTCCAGGGCTACCTGAAGCTGGCCTACCAGTACGGCGACGCCAAGGACATCGCCCAGGTGATCGAGCGGGTGCGGGCCACCGAGCAGGAGCTGATCGAGTCACCCGACGTCGAGTTCCGCTTTCACAGTGGCGTGCCAGCCTGAGGCCACGGCCACACCGATCAAGGCGGTGATCCCCGCCAGCAGCAGGATCACCGTTGGCGTGCCCAAAGGCGCTGCCAGCACGGCAATCATCAAGCCCGCCAAGGGCTGGGCGAGGTTGTTGAGCAAGGTCATCACGCCGACTGTCTTGCCGAAGTCCTGCACCGGGATCACCCGTTGGCGGGTGCTGCGAAGATACACGTTGAACATCTTGTCGAAGCCGCTCACCAGCAGGAAGCCCACCGCGTAGGCCCACACGCCGGGGCTGAGCGCGGTGATCAGCGCGCCGACGGTGATCATCGAATACGACAGCCCGCCCAGCACCTTCAGCTTCAGTGATGAGCGCGCCAGGTAGAACAGAATAGCGATGGTCACCAGCGCCCCGGCGGCTTGCAGCAGGGCATAGGCGTCTTTGCCCGCTGCGAAGTGGCCGGTGACCATGGCGGCCGAGGTGGCCAGCGTCACCCCGACTATCAGGTTCACGCCGACCGCCAGGACGATGATGCGCTTCAACTCCACCCGGCTGAAGATGTGGCCGAAGGCGGTGCGCAGGGGTTGCAGCCAGATACCTGGGTGCTGTTGGTGTATTTCCAGGTTCACCGTGGTGTTGCGCTGCCAGATCAGCATCGCCAGGTCCGCCAGCACAAACAGCACGGCCACCCCCAGCACCACCCAAGGCCACGCCCAGACTTCCAGCACCAGCGCCGCCACCAACGGCCCGAGCACCAGACCACTCTGGTCGGCGATTTGCGAATAGGACAAGGTCTTGGCATAGGTGTACTGCCCGAAGATATGCGGCATCACCACCTCCCGCGCCATGATGCCCTGGGTGGTCAACACGCCGCACAATGCGGACAGCATCACCAGCCAATGGATGCCGTCGAACAGCCCATAGCACGCCATCGCCACCACACACGCCAAGGCCCGATACACCTGGCTGATATGCAGGATACGCACCGGTGAAAACCTGTCGCACAGTGCGCCGCATACCGGAAACGCCAGGTAACGCGGCAGCGACTCGACAAAAAACGCCAAACCCGCCCACGACACGCTTTGGGTGGTCTGGAACACGATCAAGGGCACGATAAATAGCAAAATCTGGTCGGCCAGCCGTGAAAGGAACAGCGAAATGAAGAACGCCAGGTAATCCTTGCGCATGGAACTCCCTGTCAATGGCGTTAAAAACTGCAGGCTATTTGTTAAAAACTCTTAAAAGCATGAAGCTTCTTCGCGGGGTGCTGGCCAGCGGCTTCTGTCGGCCAGCTTGCCACCTATAATGGCCCTTTTTCAATCCGCGCATCCACACTGAGAACTTATGGAAAACCTGGGTCTGGGCAAGGTCCTGCTCGTTGAGGACGATGAAAAGCTGGCAGGGCTGGTCTCGCATTTTCTGTCGCAACATGGTTTCGAGGTCCGGGTGGTGTACCGGGGGGATGAAGCCTTGGCGGCGTTCGTGGATTTCAAGCCGAAGATCGTCGTGCTCGATCTGATGCTGCCGGGTCAGAGCGGGCTGCATGTTTGCCGCGAGATTCGCAACCTGTCGGACACGCCCATCGTAATCCTCACCGCCAAGGAAGATGACCTGGACCATATCCTTGGCCTTGAGTCCGGTGCTGACGATTACGTGATCAAGCCGATCAAACCGCCGGTATTGTTGGCGCGCCTGCGTGCGTTGCAGCGCCGCCAGGTGCCCGAGCCCACGGTGCGCGGCGCTCTGGAGTTCGGCCGCTTGTCGATTGATCGCAGTTGCCGGGTGGTGCGCCTGGGCGACGAAACCATTGACCTCACCACCATGGAGTTCGAGTTGCTGTGGTTGCTGGCCAGCAGCTCGGGCAAGGTTCTGTCCCGTGACGATATCCTCAACCGCATGCGCGGCATTGCCTTTGATGGGCTGAACCGCAGCGTAGACGTGTACATCAGCAAACTGCGCGGCAAGCTCAATGACAACCCCCGCGAGCCGGTGTGCATCAAGACCATCTGGGGCAAGGGCTACCTGTTCAATCCGTTCGCGTGGGAGGTGTAGATGCTGCGCTTGTATCTGCGCCTCTATTTGATTCTCGCGCTCGGCCTAGCCGGGTCGATCTGGCTGGTGAACTTCGGCCTGGACACCTACATGCCCGAGTCCAACGAGACCTACAATCGTGAAGCCCTGCGCGGACCGGCGTGGGCCTTGGTGGAACAGCTGCGCCCCGTGCCGGCAGAGGCGCGCCAGGCCCGCCTGGACGAACTGCAACCGCATTACGGCTTGCGGCTCAAACTGGTGCAACGCGACACCCAGGATTTGAGCGAACGGGAGCAGAAACTCCTGGCGGCTGGCCAGGTGGTGGTGCGCGAAGACTTCATGAAGTTTCTCGCGCCTATCGACGACGGCCCCCAATTGCTCGAAATCAAATTGCCGGAAGAACCCAAGTGGTTGTACCTGTGGGCCTATGGCTTCCTGGGCGTGAGCCTGGCCATTGTTCTGTATTTCTGGGTGCGCCCACACTGGCGCGACCTGGAGCACATTCGCCTCGCGGCGCAACGTTTCGGTGACAACGACCTGGGCTCGCGCATCCTGCTGCCGAGCCGTTCCACCGTGCGTTCCCTGGCCGGGCACTTCAACCAGATGGCCGAGCGCATCGAGGGTTTGATCGCCAACCAGCGCGAACTCACCAACGCGGTCTCCCATGAATTGCGCACGCCGATTGCGCGGTTGTCATTCGAGCTTGATCAACTCAGGCAACAAAGCGACCCACGGCAACGCCGAGCGCTGATCAACGACATGTACGCCGACCTCGGTGAGCTGGAAGAAATGGTCTCCGAGCTGTTGACCTATGCCAGCCTTGAGCCGGGCGCCACCCGGGTCACCCGTGAGCATATCGAGGCCCACAGTTGGCTCGACAGTGTTATAGGCGCCGTGGCCCTGGAGGCCGAGGCGCAAGGGGTGCAGCTGTCGTTGCGCACCTGCGAGGTGGACGTTATCCAGATCGAGCCACGCTTTATGGCGCGGGCCGTGATCAACCTGCTGCGCAACGCCATTCGTTATGCCGACCACCGTGTGGAAGTGTCGCTGGTCAAGCGTGTCAGCCAGTGGCATGGCGGGCAAGTTGAGGTGCTGGATTCGGAATGGGGCGGGGCGTCGTTTCGGATGACGTGGGCATATGCCGAGTAAAGGGGCCTGCCCCAACGTCATCCTGTAGGAGCGAGCTCGCTCGCGAAACACTCACAGGCGCAGCGTTTATCCAGAAAACACGCGTTATCGTTGACGTTTTTCGCGAGCAAGCTCGCTCCTACAGCAACTGCGTTACCGCGGCAAACGCCGCCTGGCGCCGTTGTTCCCAGCCCCCGCGAATCACCACCAGTGGCTGTTGGTGCTGCTGCATCCATTCCAGACTGGCCTGGAAAAACGCCTGCCTATCCGCCAGTTCCGGCTGGCAGCGCTGGCCGTCGGCACTCCATTCCACGTCTTCGGGGGAGAGCAGCAGGTGCAGGTCGTAATGCCGCGCCAGGAGTTCGTCATCCAGCCAGCCGGGGTAGTCGCCGAACAGGGTCTGGCTCCAGAGCCTGTTGGTGAGCAGGTGGGTGTCGAGGATCAGCAACGAGGGGCGTTTGGCGCGGGCGGCATCCTCCCAGGCCAACTGGCCTTGGGCAATGGCCGGGATATCCGCCAGGGTGGTGTCGCGCTGATGCTGATCGATGAAGTAGCGCACATATTCCCCTACCATCAACCCGCCGAAGTGCGCGTGCAACTGCGCCGCCAGCCAGCTCTTGCCGCTGGATTCGGGGCCTGCCAATACCACCACCTTCATGCGCGCAACGCCGGGTCGGCGCGCCACTCGCGCCAGCCTTGCACGGCAATCACGGTAAACAGTGCGTAGAGCGCGGCGGTGAGGTAGAGGCCTTTGTAAAGGAACAGGCCGACGAAGATCACGTCCACCACGATCCACAATGCCCAGCACTGCACACGTTTTTGCGCCATCCACATCTGCGCCACCAGGCTGAAACCGGTGAGCGCGGCGTCGAGCCAAGGCTGGGCGGCGTCGGTCCAGTGGGCCATGGCGGCGCCCAGCAGCAGACTGCCGACGGCACCCACAGCCAGGCTGGCCATGATCGCCGGCACGCCCAGGCTCGTGACTTGGCGGCCCTGCTTGACCTCGCCGGCGCGGGTCCACTGCCACCAGCCATACACCTGCAAGGCCGCATAGACCACTTGCAGCAGCATGTCGGAGTAGAGCTTGACCTCAAAGAACACCCAGGTGTAGAGCAGCACCATCACTAGGCCGATGGGCCAGCACCAGGGGTTTTGTTTGACCGTCAGCCAAACGGCGATCACCCCCAGGGCGGCGGCAAACAGTTCAAGCCCGGACATGGCGGATCCTTGGGGGAGTGGGAGAGGGCGGTGATTGTACCTAGAGGCCACCGAACCTCAAACACCGCAGGACAAACGCGCACGTGGGCTTGCTCCATGCGCGCGGCGATGCCGTGGCTGGGGATGTAAGCGCAGCCGGTTATTGACCCTTGAAGCGCAGTTCCCGATACCGCGGTACGGCCAGATGCCAGGCAATGTTGCCGCGCCATTGGTTATGTAGGGCTTGAGCACAGGTCATTGCCTGTTCTTGAGTACGCGTGTCATAGCCCAGCGCATCCAGGCGTTTGGGCAACTCGGCTTGCGTCATTGCGAAGCTTTTCGCCCATTGTTCAATCCGCTGTGACACCTCGGCTGCGGCCTGCAGCGCCGATTGGCCCTGGGTGTGCCTGAGGTGAGTCAGTAGGTTGTAGATGTCTTCATCAGGGTTTTCCATGATCTGAAAAGACAACAAATCGTTAACTGCCTTGAAGAGTTTCAAGGCCAGGTTTCGCAGGTCTTGCCAGGGGGGGCTGTAGTAAAGCGAGGACGATAATTGAATGTTCTGCACCAGGTAGGTGAATTCCAGACAGACTTGAAAACCGCCGGCGTTTTGCCACAGAGCCTCATAACCTTCTACGCCCGGCTGCGTGTTATGAAGGCGATGCATCAGCGCGGTGGTGCAAGGAACCAGGTAGGTCAAGTATTGCTCGGCCACTCGCTGCTGCCAGAGCGAGGGCATCAAGCGTGACGCGCGTCGCATGATGTCTGTGAGTGCATTGGCCAACGGTTCTCGGGGTGTGCTCGCGCGCGTGAACGCTCTTGCGTAGACACCTCGAATCAGGCGTTCGAGGGCTTCGGGGTCATTGCAGTCTTCGTCGGCGAGATCGTCCTGGCAACTGAACCATCCCACCAGATCAGACAGAATGAGTAATAACTCAAGTGGCGCGTCACTCCACATATAACCGGCATACAAACCGGGAATGTAGATGTCCAATTGATGGGTTGCGCGGGATGTTTGTTCCAGCCCCATATTCTTGAGCCATTGGCGTGTGTGCTGCTGAGCCTCTTGCGCAAAGGGGCTCAAAGGATAAGTCGCCGTCTCAAGCCATCGGGGTAAATGAAAGGGGCTGATGGGGTGTTGGACATCAAGGCGTGGTGAAGAGGGCGAGGTTCTTCCCCGCGAGCCTGATCGCGCTGACATACGATGTAACCTGTAACGTTAGAGTGCGTCGATAAGTAGCAAGACAAGTTATAGCACTCAGTGTTGTAGCGTCTGGTGCGCTCTCAATAGGGATTTGGAATCGATGCGCTGAACCTTATGAATAAATAGACTGTGTTTTTGCGCGCCGTGGAATGTTGTGTCCTTGTGCCTCTTAAAAAAATGGCTAACCTTCTCAGAAGGTTAATGATGATCACGTAAAGCGGTGGCCTGCGCAGGGTTGAAGGTCTTTTACACGTGAAGAACGTAGAAGACAGTGAGTGTTGAGGCGCTCACGCGGTCAACAACGAGGCCTATGAGATGAACCCTTTCTGCTCGTCATTCGATGACACTTGGTACTTAAACGCCAGGGCCCAGTGGTCTGAGCCTTTTGCTTATCAAGAGCGTTTCCCCGGTAAAGCCGTAAGAACAGAACTCATGTGGGCACTCTCGGTGTTCTACGGCTTGCCTTCTGTCCAGACTCACACCCTCTGCGCGGCCATCGAAAAGATGAATCTTTCCTCATTGATTCATGACGATTTACTGGATGGGGATACGGTGCGCCGTGGTGTTCCAACGGTATGGAAGCAATACGGTACGGAGGTTGCTCTGGTGTCGGGGATGTATGGGTACCTGGAAGGTCTTCAGCTCCTGGCCAGGCTCAACAACTTGAATGTTGTGCGGGCGGGTATAGAAAGCCTTGAACGTCTGCATGTTGGGCAATACCTCGACGCCAAAGCAAGTGCAGGTGACACATTGCCCACCTTGGAAGACTATGGCTGTATTGCACAGGCTAATACCGGCTGTTTTTTTGTGTTTCTGTTAAAGGCTTGCCAATGTCTGAAACCGTTGGAAACGCAGACCTATGTTCTGCTTGAACGGATGCTGCTGTTGATGGGCATCTATTATCGTTACGTCAACGACTATTGCGATATCAATCATATTCCGCACTTTGAAAAAAAAGGATTCGCCATGGATTTGGAGGGTGGGCCAAAGTCGTTCCTGATGATCTTGGCAGGCAAGGCACTGGTCAAGGGCGCGCTCACTTCAGATCAAAAAAAACAGATTATTCGAGAATATGGAGACGCAGGCGTATTTGACGCTGCCCTGGCGTTGATGGAAGAAACCTATGGGCAGCTATTGCGCTTTGCAGACGCTATAAAGCGGCGAAACCGCACTGTCAGCATTCACGCATTAAAGGGGTTTTTACGCAGCATTCATTTCCAACCTGAGCCCGTTGACAATTATTACGCAACGCTACTCAGGTAACGCCCTCCGGTGTGTCGCACCAGTCACTGAAGGTCGCGGTCAGAGGTGGCCGCGACTGTCGGAGACCCTGTCGTGGTTTATTGATCCATCGTGCTCAAAATTTCATAAGCCAACTTTACCCGCTCGGCATTCGGGTAGTTCTTGTTCGCCAGGATCACCACACCCATGTCCTTGCTTGGCACAAACGCCACATAGGCGCCAAAACCGCCGGTGGAGCCGGTTTTGTTGTAGAGCACGTTGGCAGGCTGCGCCTGGGCGGGTTTGAGCCAGTTAACCTTTTGCGGCTCCATCGCCATCGGTGTGGAGTTGCCCTCAAGCAACGCTTGCAGCGCGATGGGGTAGGGGTAGCGTTCCCAGCCCAGGCCCTGGGTCATGCCGTTGACGGTGTAGTAGCCGGCGTGAGTGGTGGCAATGGCCTGCTGCACCGGTTGTTCCAGAGTTTGCGGGTGCATGTTCGCGATCACGTAGCGGGCCAGGTCCTGGCTGCTGCTTTTGAGGCCGTAGGCTTCGAAGTCCAAGGCGCCGGGGTTGACGCGAACCGGTTTCTGCTGGCTGTCATAGCCCTGGGCGTATTGGCTGGTCTTTTCGGCAGGCACGCGCGTGTAGGTGTTGGTCAAGCCCAGCTTGGGCAGCAGGGTTTTTTCCATGGCGACGGTGAACGGCAGGCCCAGGCTTTTTGCTGTCACGTAACCGAACAGGCCAATGCTGGGGTTGGAATACAGGCGTTGTTCCCCCGGCGCATAAGTGGGTTTCCAATGCTGGAAATAATCCATCATGGTGGTGGCGCTGTCGGCGGCATCCGGAAACTGCAGCGTCAGGCCGCCGGGGGTATAGGTCGCCAGTTGCAGCAGGCTGATGCGATCGAACGCGCTGCCAGCCAGCACCGGCAGGTGTTGGCTGGTCATGTCCGACAGCTTGAGCTTGCCGATAGCCTGGGCATACCCGCCGAGGGTGGCGTTGAAGGTTTTGCTCACTGAGCCGATTTCGAACAGGGTGTTTTCGGTGACGGGTGCCTGAGTGTCCTTGGCGGCGACGCCGTAATTAAAGTATTGCACCTTGCCGTGTCGGACGACCGCGACCGTCAGGCCGGCGATGCCTTGCTGTTTCATCAGAGGGGTGACGTGGCTGTCCACGACCTGGCGCATATCGGTGGCGGCCATGCAGCTGCCGGCCCCAAGCAATAAGGCTGAGATCGCATATTTTTTCAGGGTGTGTTTCATGCTTCGCTTCCATGTAAGTAAAGGCAATGACGATCGGAGCCTGCGCAGGCGTGGCAAATGTAGGTGGATTTCCCAGAGCGGGCAAACGATGATATCTCGCACCAGCCATTAGAAAAATTTGGGCCAAGCCATGTTGCGTTCCCACCTGCCGCTCAATGCCTTGCGCGCCTTCGAAGCGTCGGCGCGTCATTTGAGCTTTACCCGTGCGGCCATCGAGTTATGCGTGACCCAAGCGGCGGTCAGTCATCAGGTCAAAAGCCTCGAAGCGCAACTCAACGTCACGCTGTTCAAGCGCCTTCCACGGGGCTTGATGCTCACCAGCGAAGGCGAATCCCTGCTGCCCGTGCTGCGTGACGCCTTCGACCGTATTGCCCTGACCTTGGATCAGTTTGAAGGCGGGCATTACCGTGAAGTATTGACCGTGGGGGCGGTCGGTACCTTTGCGGTGGGCTGGTTGTTGCCGCGCCTGGCGGATTTTCATAGCCGCTACCCGTTGATCGACTTGCGCTTGTCCACCCACAACAACCGCGTGGATGTCGCCGCCGAGGGCCTGGATTATGCCATCCGCTTTGGCGCCGGCGCCTGGCACGGCACCGATGCCTGCCCTTTGCTTGAGGCGCCGTTGACGGTGTTGTGTGTGCCGCAGCTTGCCGAACAACTGCGCAGCCCGGCTGACGTGTTGAAGCACACCTTGCTGCGTTCCTACCGTGCCGATGAGTGGAACCTGTGGTTCCAGGCCGCCGGTTTGCCCAGCGATACCCGGGTGCCGCGCAGCGTGGTGTTCGACTCCTCGCTGGCGATGATGGAGGCCGCGCTGCAAGGGGCTGGCGTAGCACTGGCGCCAGCCTTGATGTTCTCGCGGCAATTGGAGAACGATGTGATCCGCCAGCCGTTCGAGGTGGGGATCACGACGGGCAGCTATTGGCTGACGCGCTTGCAGTCGCGGGCTGAGACGTCAGCGATGGTGGCGTTCAAGGGGTGGTTGCGCGAACGGGTGGGTGTGTAGCCACTGGATAGGGTGGGTCACAGGGGACTTTTTTGAAACTGCCCGCAACGGGTGCAAGCGTTTCATAACTGTGTTCGCCATGTTGCACGCACAGCCAGTAATCGCCATAAGCATCCACGTGGTCGACTTTCCATACCAGGCCGCTTTCGAAAAAGAACCGATAGAGACCCTGTTCCTGCTGGCTGATTTCTGCGTTAGGCACGCAGGTGATCTGCAGGCCGAAGTCCAGCCAGGTCAGCTTATAGCTCTCGTTAAATTGCGCGCTCAGCCCCAGACAAATCTCACAGGCCATCTTCAAGTGTTCCTTATGCAGGGTGTCTGATCACGGTTGTCACTATGGCGCCGGGTCAAACCTCGCGACCATGGGCGGCAGCAGCCAGTTGCCCGGTATCAACGCGCACGAACACCGAGTCGCCGACGGCGCTGAGCACGCTGCCTGCATACACTTCGCAGACCACACGGCTTTTGCGCCCGACTTCGCCTTCGACCCGGGCGCGCAGGACCAGGGGTACACCCATGGGCGTGGGCTTGATGAATTTGATCCCCAGGTTGCCGGTGACGCAATCGATGCGCGGCAGGCTGCCGGGTTCACGCTGTTCGGCGCGGTAGTGGTAGGCCATGGCGGTCCAGTTGGAGTGACAGTCCACCAGCATGGCGATCAGGCCACCGTAGACCAGGTCTGGCCAGCCGCTGTATTTAGCCTCGGGTTGATGCTCGGCAATGACGTGCACGCCATCGTCATCCCAACGGCTCTTGATGTGCAGGCCATGGGGGTTGCTGCTGCCGCAGCCGTAGCAGATGCCTTCCGGCGCCGTGGTGTCCTGCAGAGAAGCGCTGTGCATGCAGAGTCCTTATTGTTTTTTGGGGCGACGCTTCTATTTAGCAGGCCAGGGGTTAGCGAGCAAACTTCTTCGCCCCGGCCACGCAGCCGATCACCGCCACCGTCACCAGCACCATGCCCAGGCTGACCTGTTCATGCAGCAAGCCCGCCGCCAGCGCCAGGCCGAAGAACGGTTGCAGCAACTGCAACTGGCCGACCGCGGCAATGCCGCCCTGGGCCAGGCCGCGGTACCAGAACACAAAGCCGATCAACATGCTGAACAACGCCACGTAGCCCAGGCTCAACCACGCCGGCAGGCTGATTCCGCTGAGGGTGGCAGGTGCCAGCAACAGGCTCAAGGGCGCCACCACCGGCAGCGACACAACCAGCGCCCAGCAGATCACCTGCCAGCCGCCCAGGCTGCGCGACAGCTTGGCGCCTTCGGCATACCCCAGGCCGCACACCAGCACCGCCAACAGCATCAGCACATCGCCCGCGGGTGCGGCGCTCAAGCCTTGGGCAACGGCGTAACCCATCACCAACAGGCTGCCCAGGATCGAAAACAACCAGAACACCGGCCGCGGCCGCTCACCGCCGCGCAGCACGCCGAACACCGCCGTGGCCAGCGGCAGCAGGCCAATAAAGACGATGGAGTGGGCCGAGGTCACGTACTGCAAGGCCAGGGCCGTCAGCAGTGGAAAGCCGATCACCACGCCAAGCGCGACGATGACCAGCGGTGCCCATTGCTGGCGCGTGGGGCGTTTTTCCTTGAATAGCCACAGCAGGCACAGCCCCAGTAGCGCTGCGAGGGTGGCGCGGATCATGGTCAGGAACACCGGGTCGAATTCCATCACCGCCAGGCGCGTGGCCGGCAGCGAGCCGCTGAAAATCACCACGCCGATAAAACCGTTGATCCAACCCTGGGTGCTGTTGTCCAGAGTGCCGAGGCGAGAAGTGCGTTCCATGGGGGCGTCCTGAAAAGGCAGTTGCGTGCTGGGCATCCTAGGATTGAAGATTAAGACAATCAAAAAATTGTCATGGATACATCCTTATGCCCCGTGCTCGCTACAAGTCGCTGGTCGATACCTTCGCCGAGGCCATCCGCAGCGGCCAATTGCTGCCCGGTACACGGCTGCCCACCCATCGGCAATTGGCGGCCGAGCATGGCCTGGCGCTGGTCACTGCCAGCCGGGTGTACAGCGAGCTGGAAGCCATGGGCCTGGTCAGTGGCGAGACCGGGCGCGGCACCTTCGTGCGTGAGATTGCCTTACCGCCGGGGCAGGGCAGCGGGCAGATGACGGTTGCGGCGGGTTTGCTCGACCTGAATTTCAACTATCCGTCCTTGCCCGGCCAGGCCGAGCTGTTGCGCACGGCGTTGCGCCAACTTGCCCTGTCTGGCGATCTGGAGGCGCTGCTGCGTTACCAGCCCCATGCCGGTCGCGTGCACGAGCGTGCTGCCGTGGCCCGGCATTTGTTGAACCGAGGGCTGAAGGTGCCCGCCGAGCAGGTGCTGGTGGTCAGCGGCGCCCAGCATGGCCTGGCGGTGAGCATGATGACCTTGCTCAAGCCTGGGGATGTGGTCGCGGTGGATGCGCTGACCTATTCGGGTTTCAAGGTGCTGGCCGAAACCCTGCACCTGGAGCTCGTCGCCGTCCCGGTCACTCCCTGCGGCCCGGACCTGGACCACCTGCACAGCCTGTGTCGCCAGCGCCCGGTGCGAGCGGTGTACAGCATGCCGACCCTGCATAACCCGCTGGGCTGGGTGATGAGCCTGGCGCAGCGCGAGCGTTTGGTGGCAATCGCCCGGCAGCACAACTTGATGATCATCGAGGATGGTGCCTATGCGTTTCTCGCCGAAGACGCACCGCCACCTTTGGCGACTCTTGCACCGGAGCGCACGGTGTACATCGGCGGGCTGTCCAAGAGTGTCGCCACCGGGTTGCGCGTGGGCTTTATCGCTGCGCCTATGGCTTGGGTAAACGGCCTGGAGCGCACGATCATGGCCACCACCTGGAACGTGCCGGGGGTGATGAGTGCGATAGCGGTGGGCTGGCTCGAAGACGGTACGGTGACGCAACTGGAGGCGCAAAAGCGCGCGGATGCCCAGGCCCGCCAGGCATTGGCGGCGCAGGTGCTGACCGGTGTGAAGACCATCAGCCACCCGTCATCCTACTTTCTGTGGCTGCCGTTGGCCGAAGATGCCCGCGCCGATCAGGTCGCCATGACCTTGCAGCGTGCGGGCATCTCTGTTTCAACCGCTGAACCGTTCGCGGTTTCGGCCCAGGTGCCCCACGCGCTGCGCCTGGCTCTGGGGTCGGTGCCGATGGCGGCGTTGCGGGAGGCGCTGGTGAAGGTGCGCAAGGTGGTGGTGTGGTGAATCAAGGCCCAGCGACAGGGCTTGATTTGAAATACGGCAAAAATGTGGGAGCTGGCTTGCCTGCGATGGCGGCCTCACAGTCGACACCGTAATACCGAGTACATATCCATTCCTGCGGTAACGGCCACCTAGGGTTCCGCTCTGACAGCGGGTCACTTTTGGAA
>NZ_LYSO01000120.1:0-18032 GCF_001728935.1 Pseudomonas sp. AP42 | reverse complement strand
CCAGGGCCTGCTTGCGCAGCAGGCCCCGGTTGACCACGCCAAAGCGCGTGGGCAAATGGCCGAGGAACAGGTTCTCGGCCACGCTCATTTCCGGCACCAGGTGCAGCTCCTGGTGAATCACTGCCACACCGCTGGCAATGCTGTCGGCGGCGCATTTGAACGCCATGGTTTGCGCGCCGATTTGCACGGTGCCGCTGGATGGGATGTAGGCGCCGCCGAGGATTTTCAGCAAGGTCGATTTGCCGGCGCCGTTCTCGCCCATCAGCGCATGCACCGAGTGCGGCCGCGCTTCAAAGCTGATCTGCGCCAGGGCTTTCACACCGGGAAACTCCTTGCCGATGCCATTGAAACGCAGGGCCGCGCCGCTCATTTCCACAGACCGATCTTGGTCAGTTCTTCCTGGAAATTGGCGCGGGTGATCAAGGTCACTTCGTCCATGGCGGTGTATTTGGCCGGCTCCTTGCCGGTGGTGACCCATTCGTACATCGCCAGCGCGGTGTTGTAGCCCTCGATATGCGGGCTGGGCAGCATGGAACCGAAGAAGCCGCTGTCGGCTTTTTTCAATTCGCCGATGGCGTCGGTGCCATTGATGCCGATGCCGATCACGTTGGCGGCCTTGAAGCCGGCACTTTCGGTGGCGCGCACGCCGCCGAGCACGGTGTTGTCGTTCATGCCGCCGATGATCAGGTTCTTCGCCCCGCTCGGCAGCTTGACCAGGGCCGAGTTGGTGGCGTCCATGCTGCCGGGCACGTCGAGGGTTTTCAGCGCAGAGGTGAGGATGTGGTCCTTGGGAATACCCGCCTCCTCCAGGGATTTGATCGAGCCGTCAGTGCGCTTCTTGCCGGTGTCGAGTTCGTTGAAGGTGTTGATCACCGCATAGGTGTCCTTCCAGTCCCAACCGCGTTTTTTCGCTTCGGCGGCCATGGCAGCGCCCTGCTTCTGGCCGACTTCAAATGCGGCCATGCCCAGGTACGGCACGTCTTCCATGAAGTTGCCCTTGGCATCGACAAAGCGATCATCCACGGCCATCACTTTCAAACCGTTGACCTTGGCCTTGGCAACGATGGCAGGGCCCAGGGACACGTCTGGCGGGCAGATCACAAAGCCTTTCGCGCCGTTAGCAGCCAGGCTGTCGATGGCCGACAGGGTCTTTTCGCCATCGGGCACGGCGATTTTGATCACGGTGAAACCATGCTCCTTGCCGGCCTTTTCCGCGAATGCCCACTCCGTTTGAAACCAGGGTTCCTCAGCCTGCTTGACCAGGAAACCGATCTTCACTTCTTCAGCCGATACCCAGCCGCTGAACGCCATCGCCAGTGCCACGGCACCGAGTGTTTGCTTGAACATGGACCACCTCCTTCTTGTTATTGAAAAACGCTTAGTCGTGGTACATCACAGACCGCCCGCCATCGATCATCAGGCAAGTGGCATTGATAAAGGGCGCCTCGTCGGTCGCCAGGAACAGTGCTGTCATGGCCACTTCGATGGGCTGGCCAATGCGTTTGGGCGGGTGCAGGTCGAACGCGCGCTGGCGTTCGGAGTGGGGGTCTGGGAAACCGTTCCAGTAATCGACGTTGAGCTGGGTTTCGATATAGCCGGGGGCGATGGCATTCACGCGGATGCCTTTGGGCGCGTACTCGATGCCCAGGGCACGGGTGAGGCCGAGCAGGCCGTGCTTGGCGACAGGGTAAGGAAAACAACCGGGAATGATGTGGCTGGAATGGGTGGACGCGATATTGATGATGTTGCCGATGCCCTGCTCGATCATGTGCGGCAACACCGAACGGCAGCCGTACCAGGCGCCGTCGAGGTCGATGGCGAAACAGCGGCGCCAGTCCTCGTCGCTCATCTCCAGCGGGTCACGGAACACATTGACCCCGGCACAGTTGACCAGCACATCCACGCGGCCAAAGCGCTCGATGGCCAGGTTGACCAGTGCCTGCCATTGATCCTTGGAGGTGATATCAACCGGCTGGGCGTAAATCTGCGCGCCGCGTTCGCGCCAATGGGCGGCGACCTTCTCGACTTTGTCGCCCTGGATATCGGCAATGATCAACCGCGCCTGCTGAGCCTGGAAACAGGCAACGATGGCTTCGCCAATGCCTTGGGCGGCGCCGGTGATGATCACCACCTTGTTCTTCAGGCGCTCGCCGTAAGTGGGCTCGGGCACGGCGGGTAGGGACAACGGTTGTGCCTGCATCGCTTCACCTTTTTATTTTTAGTAGTGAGTGCTGATGCTGGCGACTATAAACCCATCGCCTGAAACATCTCAATATATAAATTATCATCCCATATAATGGACAAAGCTTAAAAAAATGTGGGAGCGGGCTTGCTCGCGAATGCGGTGTGTCAGTTAAAGCATGGCTGACTGATAAACCGCATTCGCGAGCAAGCCCGCTCCCACATTCGATCTTTGGTGCCTATAGAAATGAGGTTTCAGCCCAGGGCGAAGTCGCGCAAGGCATCGCCTTCCATGCGATAACGCACCCATTCTTCCTGCGGCTGGGCGCCGATGGATTTGTAGAAGGCAATCGCGGGCTCGTTCCAGTCCAGCACGCTCCATTCAAAGCGCCCGCAACCGTTGTCGCAGGCGATCTTGGCCAGGTGACGCAACAACTTCTTGCCGGCCCCGCCGCCGCGTTGCTCCGGGTTGATGTACAGGTCTTCCAGGTACAGGCAGTTGCTGCCCAGCCACGTCGAGTAGCTAAAAAAGAACACCGCAAAGCCAATCGGCAAGCCGTCGCGCAAGCAGATCAGGCCATGGGCCGTGGCGCCTTCGCTGAACAGGCTGCGTTCGATATCCACCACGCTGGCGATCACTTCATGCCGGGCTTTCTCGTACTCGGCCAGCTCAGTGATAAAGGTCAGTATCTGCGCAGCATCGCTGGGCACGGCGGGGCGAATCTCGATGGTCATGGGCGAGCCTTGGGCAAATTCAAAGGCCACATACTAAGGCGATTTGATGGCCGTTTGCAGTGCAATTGATGCCGACGAGCGCGTTTCACTCCGGTGCGGGGTGATGCAAGCATCGGCAACCACAGAACAAAGCCTGCGCACGCCCATGGTAAACAATGGGCATAAATCCAACGATCAGAGACCTGCTCATGCACGCCACGCCACCAGTGGGCACCAAGACATTCGCGCTGTTCTGCCTAGCCAGCTTCCTGCTGTCACTGTCTTACGGTTCGACCTTTTTGTTGTCACTGCTGATCCATGCCCGTGGCGGTAATGAACACGACGCGGGCAGTGTCATTGCCACGGCGATGCTCAGCACTTTTGTGGCGGTGGTGTTTTCCGGGCACCTGGCTGATGCGCTGAGCGCAGCGCGAGCAATTGCGAGCACCGGCCTATTGTTGGTGGTGGCCTGCCTGGGGTTTGCCCTGACGCCGGGGTTTGGCCAAGGCTTGATGCTGTTTGGATTGTCCCTTGGCTTGGGCTGGGGCGTGTTCTATACCCTGGGCCCAATCATCGTGACGCTGCTAGTGGAACCACGCCAGCGGGCCAAATATTTCGCCTTGCTCTCGGGCAGTATGTTGAGCGGCATAGGTTCCGGCCCTTTGCTGGGACGCGCCGCCACTGCGCTGGACCTGCCCCTGACCACCGCGTTCTATATCGCCGGGCTCGCCAGCCTCGCCGGGGTGGTGATGTTCTGGCGCATGGGCTCCCGGTTGCGACAGCACGCGAATATGCCAACCGCCAGGATTTCCTGGCGTGCAAGCCGCCGCGTACTGTCTTCCAAGGCGGCGTTCGCCATCCTGATGGTCGGCCTGGGTGGCTGCGTATTCGGGGGGCTGTCTTCGTTCCAGACCAGCTATGCCGTGGCTCATAAGCTCGACTATTCACTGTTCTTCGCCGGCTTCCTGACAGCAGCAATCACCAGCCGCTTGCTGATCGCAGGCTTCGTGGTCAAGCGCGATGCGTACCAGGCTGCCTGTGTGTTATCGGGGGTGATGTTCGGCGCGATCGCGCTGTTCGCGTTTGGTGTCAGCGGCAACCTCAGTTATGTGCTCGCCGCCGCCACGCTAGGGATCGGGTATGGCCTGACGTATTCAGTGATCAACGGCCTGGTGGCCAACGAAGCGCCCAGCGGCACCACTTCCCAGGCGTTGTTGCTGTTCAGCCTGGCGTACTTTATCGGCGTCTTCGGGTTTCCCTGGCTCGCAGGCAAGATCATCGTCGACTTCGGCCTTGCGACAATGATGCTGAGCGTACTGGTGATCGCGGCCCTCAACTGGGCGATCACGGTGGCACGTTTGATAGCGCGCCGAGTATCAGCACACAAAGTGATACAGGTGAGCTGATACCGTTCGTCGCCCTCCCGGCACGATCAACAATCGCGGGCAGACCAATACAGGGTAAGGACATTAATCATATGGAGACACCCTGATGAAAAATTCCAAATTTGCTGCCCTCGCCCTCACCGGCCTCTTGTCTGCCGCGTCCCTGAGCGCCTTCGCGGCCAGCTCGACCACCGGCCCCACCGATCCAACGCCGGACGCCACCACCGAGTCGCAAAAATCCATGGGCACCGGCATGGACACCAACGGTGGCGCGATCATCGACAACAGCGCTGACCCACGCACCAAAGGCAACGACACCCAGCGCCAGGCACCGGCGGCCGTGGGCAACGGCAAGATGGGCCCAGGCACGAGCAACAATGAGCCGAAGATCAACAAGGGCGACGACTCGAACATTCCGGGCGCGCAGAAACAACCAGCGCCTTGATGCACCCTTGGTACGACCTACACCCGACCATTTCCCCGTGAAGAGGTACGCATGAACGTCGATAGAAACCTTGAAAAAGAAGTCCTCACCCGCCTGTTGCACGCTCACCCGCAAGGCTTGGGCAAGGAAGTGCTGGACAATTACCGCGGTGAAAAAGAGGTCGCCAGTGTCTTGGCGTTCCTGCAGGACCGCGGGCTGATCAAGGATGGGCATGTGACCACCGACGACGCCGGCGAATACGCGTTGAACCTGCCGATCAAGCTCACCGCTTCTGGTGTGGATGAGGCGCGCAAGCTCGACGCTCAAAGCACTCAGTAATCCATTTCTGGCCTGGCCCCGCGACTGGGGCCAGAAGGAGTTTTAGCGATGCCTCGTGGAAGCAAAGCCAAATACACCGACGAACAGAAACGCAAGGCCGCTCATATCGAAGACAGTTATGAGCACAAAGGGTTGCCCAAGGACGAAGCCGAAGCCCGTGCCTGGGCCACCGTGAACAAACAGTCTGGCGGCGGTGAGAAAACCGGCGGATCAGGCAGGCGCAAAGCACCGGCCAAGAAGGCCCAGGACCGGCAGGAATCAGCCAAGCGCGCCGCTGCCAGCCGTGAAGGCCACCCGCGCAGCAGTCGCGCTTCATTGGGTACGCAGACCAAGGAAAGCTTGATGAAAGAGGCGCGGGAAAAGAATATTTCAGGACGCTCAACCATGCGCAAAGATGAGTTGATCCAAGCCCTGAAAAAAGCAGGCTAAACGCAGAACCCATTGTGCGGGCTTGCTCGCGAAGGCGGTGTGTCAGTTAAAGCATGTGTTGACTGACACACCGCCTTCGCGAGCAAGCCCGCTCCCACATTTTTGGGCCTCGTTTATTGCGTCACTAATGCATCGACCTCAGCAGTGCCGGGCGAGGTCGCTGGCCCCCAGCGGGTTACCGCCAATGCCGCCGCTGCGTTCGCTCGACGCGCCGCCTCAACCGGCTTCAAGCCATTCGCCAACCCGGCAATAAATACTCCCGCATGTGCATCCCCCGCGCCATTGCTGTCCACGGCCTGAACCTTGAATCCAGGGACATGCTCGATCTGAGCCCCTCGCCCTACCCAGCAACCCTTTGGCCCATCACGCACAACCAGCAGTGCCTGCAAGTGCTGATTGAGCATGGGCAGCGCCTGACTCATATCCGCCGCCCCGGTAAACGCCAACGCTTCAGGGCCATTGCTGGTCCAGATGTCGATACGCGGCAACAACGCGCGCATCAACGCGGAGTCCGGCGCCTTGACCAGCGGGCCCGGGTCGAACACCACCACGATTTCTCGCGGTAGCGCCTGCAACCAGTCAAGCAACGGCTGCGCCTTACCTTCAAGCAGCAAGCTGTAGCCACTGACGTATACGTAGTCATCGACACGAGGGACGATCTGAGCCAAATCGTCGGCGCTCAACTCACCCTCGGCGCCGAGATGGGAGATGAAGGTGCGTTCGGTGCTCGCTTCAGTCAGCGACACGCACAAACCGGTATCTTTGCCAGCGCTGGCCGCCAAGGCCATTTCAATACCCTCGCCCTGCATCGCGGCACGCGCCAGCTCGCCAAAGCGCCCCTCGCCATGGCGGCCCAGGTAAACCACCGGCAACCCATTGCGCCGCGCCGCAGCCATTACATTGAAACCGCCACCGACTTGGAAACTGGCGGAGTTGGCCAGCACGTCACCGCCGCTTGCCGGCAGGGTGTCGAGGCCCATGACCAGGTCAACAATGACCTGGCCGGTGTGCAGCAATCTAGACATTGGCGCTCTCTGCTAAAGCAGGACGACGGTCAGACGCCCCGCCCAATACTGCATATATGCCGCCCGCCACCAGGAAGGTCACGATCCAGCCCAGGCCGTTATGGCCCAGCCAGGA
The DNA here is from genome assembly GCF_001728935.1 of Pseudomonas sp. AP42. NCBI lineage: Bacteria > Pseudomonadati > Pseudomonadota > Gammaproteobacteria > Pseudomonadales > Pseudomonadaceae > Pseudomonas > Pseudomonas sp. AP42. Next base: position 11,420 of record NZ_LYSO01000120.1, on the reverse strand, counting down.
GTCGGACAGCGGCCCGGCAAACCAGATGTTTTCGGCGGTGGTGCCGATGGTGGTGAAGCTGAACCCCAGCACGATGGCTACAGCCCAGGCGCCAAATGCACGCCACTCCACGCCGCCGCGATACCAGTAGGCACTGCTGGGGCTGACGTCCAGCAGGTCGGTGGGGCTGTAGTAATGCCGGTGAATCAAGTCGACCACGAAGATCCCGACCCACGCCGTGATCGGCACCGCCAGCAGCGAAATGAAGGTAATGAACGGGCCATAGAAGCTGTCGGCGATCAGCATGAAGTAGATGGAGCCGGCAAAGATCGCGACGATATCGACAATCACCGCATGCACACGCTTGACCTTCAAACCCAGGGTCAAGGTGGTGAGGCCGGCCGAATACACCGACAGGTTGTTCGACAGCAACAGCCCGCCGAACGCGGTGATCAGGTACGGCACGGCCATCCAGGTCGGCAGCATGTCGCGGATCGCGACGATGGGGTCGGTGGCCGACGCCAGGTCATTGTTACCCACCGACAATAGGCCGCCGAGGGTGATCAACAGCACCAGCGGGATGCCGGCGCCAAATGCAGCGGAGGCCACCAGGCGCACGGCCTTGACGCTGCGGTGCTGGTAACGCGACATGTCTGCACCGGCGTTGGCCCAACCGATACCGGTTCCGGCAGCCATGGTGCCCACGCCAATGATCATCGCGCTCAACGGCGCCGGGGTGGCGTTGAACACCGCGCTCCAGTCGATGGTGGCGCACAGAAAGCCGCCCACCAGAATGTTCAAGCCGCCGAAGACGTAGGTCGCCCACTTCTGAATCACCAGCAGCGTGGCGTGGCCCAGGCCCGATACGGCCAGGGTCAGCAGCACGAAGATGGCAATGAAGATCAGGGTGAGCACCGGCGCGCTTTTCGCCTCCACTGCCGAGCCGAACAGGATGGAGCTTAACGACAACAACACGAAGGCTGCGGTGGTGGTGTTGACGGTTTCCCAACCCAGGCGCGACATCAGCGACACCAAGGTCGGGCCGATATTGCCGCGCACCCCGAAGATGGCGCGGGACAAGGTCAGGCTGGGCGCGCGACCACGGCGGCCGGCGATGGAGATGATGCCCACCACGGCAAATGAGCCGGCGGCGCCAAGAATCGCGACGATGATCGCCTGCCAGATGGCCAGGCCACGAAACGCCACCAGCGTCGCACCAAGGGGCAAGCCGAGGATGCTGATATTGGCGGCGAACCACACCCAGAACAATTGCAGCGGATGACCGTTGCACTCGCTTTCCGGGACCGGCTCAATGCCGCGTGTTTCCAATTGCCCGGCGCTTTGGCCGGAAGAGGGGCTGCTCATGAAAGGGTGCTCCTGGTGCCTGTATTGTTGTGGTTGTGGCAGCGAGTCGAATCTTTATCCGGTCTTCCTGACCCAACGCTTTTTAATGTGGGAGCTGGCTTGCCTGCGATTGCGGTGGGGCAACCAGCTCATCCGCCACTGGAAAACCGCTATCGCAGGCAAGCCAGCTCCCACAATTAGTTCCGTGTTTATCGCAAGGCCAATAAGGCTTTGACCAGCGGCTGCAAGTCCAAGCCATTGACTCGCTTGACCTGTTCAACCAACGCCTCAGGCCAGCACTGCATGCCCAGGCACGCCCCCAGCATGGCGCCGAGCATCGCGGCAATGGTGTCGGTGTCGCCGCCCAGGCTGGCCGCCAGGCACAGGGCTTCGAAAGCGTTCATGTCGCCAGACGCCACTTGCTGCGCCAGGGCAAACGACACCACCACCGATTCCTGGGAAGCCACCGAAGTACCAATCAACTCGTAAAGCAGGTCGGCAAACAACGCTTTGTCGCCGCTGCCGACGCTCAGGGTGCGGGCCCAACTGATGCGGGTAGAAATGCGTCCGCCCGCGATCCAGTGACCATGGCTTTCGGCCTGGCGGGCAATCTGGGTCCCGATATTCAAGGCTTCCCCCAGGTCCACGCCATTGATGCCAGCCGAGACCACCGCCGCCACGGCCGCAGCGCTGGAAATACCCAGGCTGGTGTTATGGGTGACCTGGCACGCCTGGATCACCGCCTGGATAAACCGCCCCGGGTCGCCGACATCGGCGGCGATGCCCACCGGGGTGATGCGCATGGCCGCGCCATTGGTGGTGCCGTAGCGCCCGGATTCCTCCGGGGTATGGCCGGCGAGGATCATGTCGATAGCGCGCTTGGTGGACGGCCCGAGCAAGTCCTGGGAGCCTTTGGCGCGCATGCCCGCTTCCCAATCGATCAAGCGTTGGGCAAGCACAGCGGGCTGGATCTGGCCCTGGCCTTGCACCAGTAACTCGGCGACCAGGATGGCTTGCTCGGTGTCATCGGTGATGGAGCCGGCAGGCATGTTCGGTGCAATGGGCTGGTCGGCGTCGGCGTCTTCCAGAGCGGTGATGGCACCGAAGCGCTTTTGTACCTGCTCGCGGCTCAAGGATTGGGTGGGCATACCCAAAGCATCGCCCAGGGCCAGGCCATAGAAGGCGCCAAGGGCGCGATTTTCGCGGGTCATTTCGACGCTCCAAACTGCAGATGCAGGCGAAAGTGCAGCGGGTCGAGCAGGCTTTCGACATGCTCCATGAAACGCTCGCGACGATCATAGGTGGTGCGCGCAGCCTTGAGAAATACTGTGCCGCTGGGACGCCCGAGTAATTCGGCATCTTCATCACTCAGCGGCTCGGCACCGATCCACTGATCGCCCTCGGCCCCGACGTAGCCGTAGGCGGCCAGGGTGATGGTCAAGGAGTTATCGATCAGGCCAATGCGCGGCAGGCTTTCCAGGTCGCCAACGGCCGGCATCAGCGAGCGTTCCAGGGACACCGCTGTGCCGTCTGCGGTGCGCCGAAGGCGGTCGAGGGTAATGAACTGGTCGGTGCCGAAACGGCTGAACAGATCCGGGCGCGTGACGGCCTCGAAACGCAGGATGTCGGTGCTTACCTGGGCGCCCGTATCGGCCAAGGCCTGAGCCCAACCGCTGCGTTGGTCCAGCACCATGCCGTCAAAGGTGACGATTGAGCCGACCCCACTCTGGGTGGCGATGTAGTTGCGACGCTTGAGTTCGGCCAGCGCCTCACGCAGCGTGCCACGACTGACCGCAAATTCCTCGGCCAGTTGATGCTCGCCCGGCAACAGGAAGCCGTCGGCCATGACCCCACCCTCGATACGGCGGATGAGTTCATCGACGACGCGTTTTTTCTTATCAAATCGAACATGTCTAATCATGTACAAATTGATAACCGAAAGCGCGCGTTTACCGCAAGAGGATTATTTCAGGCTGAAGACAAAACCCGCCTCAGGGCTCCAGGCCAATGGGGAAAAACTCCCCGCTGCTCCATACGCCAAGCCAGTTCTGACCGTTGATCGGACGGCTCACGGCCAGCTCCACCAACTGGTAAAAAGCGTTGCGATGCACGAGGGCTTCAAGATTGGTGCGAACGCGCACGTAGGGTGCGGGTTCCTGGGTGACGGGGTCGATCACCACCCGCAGCGGGTGTTCGAGGCCTGCCTCGACCTGTTCATCGACATTGGTGGTAAAGCGCAAAACCTGGCTTTCGCCCTGCCCTTGCACGTCCAGGGTCACGGCGACAAAGGGCGCATCATCGACCTGGATGCCGACCTTCTCCACTGGCGTCACCAGGAAATAATCATCGCCATCGCGGCGGATGATGTTGGAGAACAGCTTGACCATCGGCTTTCGCCCGATGGGCGTGCCCTGGTAGAACCAGGTGCCGTCACGGGCGATGCGCATGTCGATATTGCCGCAGAAAGCCGGGTTCCACAGATGCACCGGTGCCGGCCCTTTGCCCTTGGGCAGTTGGGCCAATAAATCATTGGCCTTGGCGGAATCGGTCATGACGGGCTCCTCTGTTTACTGATTGCTCATGCCCAGTAAACCGCGGGCATATTGCGCCAGGGGACGGGCAATCAAATCTTGTGGCGATGTGTCGTGGAACGTCAGTAAACCGCCACGACTGCGAATACGTGCAGTATCAATCAAATACTGGGTGCTGGTCTCGATCAACATGACTTGGATCACCCCGCTGTCCAGGCCAAGGCGGTCCAGAGCTTGTTGGTCGGTCCACTCGTCGGCGTTGCCGATACGGTCATCGGCTGCCGCAAAGCGGCAATACAGCAGGTAGTGAGCACCGGCGTCGCGGGCTTCGGCCATGGCCTGTTCCAGCCCTTCCGGCTGACGGGCGCGACGCACCATGGGGAAATATTCGACGAAGCCATTGAATGCTTCCTCGGCCACCACATTGGGCCGCGGGTAAGCGCTGCCCGGCGGCACGAAGGCGCCTTGGGCGATAAACACAAAGGAATCCGGCTGTATGCGCACCGAGGCAGTACGCCGCGTATCGCTGTGGTCGAGCAGCCCGGCATCGCTCATCTGATAGCGGGTGCCTTCGGCCATATCACTGACGGTCATGCAACCGCCCAGGGCCAATGACGCCAGCAGCAAAACCAGACTACGCATCCTAATCCTCCAGAGGCCGGTGACAGGAAACCGGCGAATGGGGCGTGGGATGCAGGTTCTACGCCAGTTCGAGCAGCGCATGACAAATGTGGGGCTTGCCTGCGATGCGCATAGGTATCTACACAACGTCGGTACGACGCTGGACCTGTGGCGAGGGAGCTCTTCATCCATCAATTGACAGACAAAAAAAGGGCGACCGAAGTCGCCCAAAATGCCTTGCGTGCTCATGTAACCCGGAAAGACTTAAGGTTTTTTACGCTTGTTCGCGTCTTTCCAGATAAAAAATCCAAACCCTACAAAAAACAGCACCATGAGGCTAACAGTCAGCACTCCGGCGAAAACCACATTATCGAAAAACATGACCGGCCTCCTGCACTTGCCCTGTTGCGATAGGGCTAAGTTAATGGAGAAGGCACAGTGGGAAATTGACCAGGATCAATGTCGCCCACAACGGGGCGTAAACGAAGGGGAATAACTGACCTGCATCAACGGATGCAGGGTGTTTCAACGCTTTTTCGGTTTGTTCTTGGGCTTTTTCTTGGGTTTGCCCAGGGGCATGGCTTGTTCGAAGGCTTGGCGCACTTCATTCAAGCGTTTGTCATTGAGGTCGTGCACGCGCTTGGCGCGTTCGGCGTTCAGGTCGATCAGCTTGTCGTCATCACTCATGGCTTGGCTTACGTCGTGGCGGTAATGCCTCAATAATGCGGCCTGCCTCGCCCGACGGCAATTAAGCGAGCGACAAAATGCAGGCCATCGACCAGAATCGGCGCTTTCTACCCTGCCCAGGAGGCGCATCCAAGTGGCCTTGCACAACGACCTTCCGCCACTGTTGGCCCTGCGCGCCTTCGAAGCCGTGGCGCGGCACTTGAGTTTTATCAAGGCGGCCAACGAGTTGTCGGTGACCCAAAGTGCGCTGAGCCACCAGGTGCATAAGCTCGAACACCACTTGGGCAAGCCGCTGTTTATCCGGCGAACCCGTGCGATTGACCTGACGTTGGCCGGGCAAGCGTACTACGAGCAGATCCGCCCTGCCCTGGACGCTATCGCCGCTGCGACGCGCAACCAACGGGGTGCGCCCAGCGCCAATGTGTTGCGTATCGGCTTGCTGGCGTCCTTTGCCACGTTGTGGCTGGCGCCGCGCCTGGCCGAGTTTCTACAGCGCTACCCGCATATCCAGGTGGAGTTGCTGCCCGCGATTCAATTGGCCAATGTCGCCACGGCCGAGGTTGACCTGGCCATCCGCTACGGCAAGGGCGACTGGCCCGACGTGCACGCCACGCGCCTGATGGCCGAAACCCTGTCACCCGTATGCAGCCCTGCATTCAAAGCCCGGCAGGTCGCCAGTGGCCCGTTGTTGATGGCGACCTCGCACCGTCCTTTCGAGTGGACCGATTGGTCCGCCCATTACCAGGTCAACCTCGATCGCCACCCCCGCGTGATGCTGCATGACTACAACATCGTGGTCGAAGCGACCGTGGCCGGCCAGGGGATCGCCATGGGCCGCCATCGCCTGATCGAACGCAAGCTCCAGGACGGCAGCCTGGTGGAGGCTTTTGACTGGCCGCCCTATCACAGCGACATCGGCTATTGGCTGATCGCCCCCCAGGGCCCGCTCAGTGAGACGGCTGAATGCTTCAGCCAGTGGCTGAAGCAGGCGTGTGCCGACGCGTGAGTTTTTTCGATACGTCGAGTGAGATCTATCCGTTTGTCGCCCCTCGCCACCGCCAACATGCTGGAACCTTCTGACACCAGAGGGTTTCACCATGACCGACTCCATCCGCCAGCGCGTACACGCCCTCGGCCTGACACTGCCCACGCCCAGCCAACCCGCGGCCAACTACATCAATCATGTGAGCAGCCAGCATCAACTGTTCATCTCCGGGCAAATTCCCATGCTCGATGGCAAACCCGCCTACCTTGGCCGCCTGGGTGACTCCCTCAGCGATGAAGACGGCGCCCAAGCGGCAGAACTGGCGGCACTGGGCCTGCTGGGGCAACTAAGCGATGCGCTGGGCGATGACCTGTCGCGGGTGGTGCGCGTCCTGCGTCTGGGCGTGTTCATTGCCAGCAGCGCCGATTTCCAGCGCCAGAGCGTGGTCGCCAATGGCGCCTCGAACCTGCTGGTCAACGCCCTCGGCGACAAGGGTCGACACGTGCGCACTGCCGTAGGGGTCTGCAGTTTGCCGGCTGGCGTCGCCGTGGAGGTCGATGCCATTTTCGAGTTGCAGCCATGAGCCCGCTGCAAGTGCAGCACTTGCGAGAGGCCACGCCCGGTTGCCAATCCGGCATCGTGCACTTCAATCACGCCGGGGCATCCTTGCCCAGCCAGGCGACGCTCGACGCCATCATCGACCAGCTGCAACGCGAAGCGCGCGACGGCCCGATGGAGGCCGGCGAACAAGGTGCCGTCTTAGTGGAAAAGGCCCGCCGAGCCGCCGGGCAACTGCTCAATGCGCCCGCGTCGTCGATTGCCTTCGCCAGCAGTGGCTCCACGGCCTGGAGCATGGCCTTCCAGGCGCTGGGGCCGTGGCAACCGGGCGATCGAATTCTAGTGGGGCGCCATGAATGGGGCGGTAACCTGGCGAGCATGGAACTGGCCGTTCAAGCCGGGGCGCGGGTGGAGGTCATCCCGTGCGATGCCAGCGGCGCCGCCTGCCCTGTGGCACTGGAGGCAATGCTCGATGCCAAGGTGAAGCTGATCGACCTCACCTGGCTGCCGGCCAACGGTGGCTTGATCAACCCGGCCCAGGCCATCGGCGATGTGGCCAGGCGGCATACCATTCCCTACTTCATCGACGCGGGCCAAGCCGTCGGCCAGCTGCCGGTGGATGTGCAAGCGTTGCAGTGCGATGTGCTCAAGTCCGCCGGCCGCAAACACCTGCGCGGGCCTCGCGGTACCGCACTGCTGTACATCCGGCCGGAGTTTCTCCCGCACCTGAACCCGGCCCAACGCGACGTATTTTCAGCGCCCTGGACCGCCGAAGGCTTCGACCTGCGCAACGACGCGCGACGCTTTGAAACCAGCGAAGTGTCCTTCGCCCTGCTGGCCGGCCTGGGCAATGCGTTGCACGAGATCAATCAACTGGGAATTGAGCGGGTATGGCAAAGAGTCTTGCAGACCAGCGCGCGAATCCGCGAAGCACTGCGTCAGATACCGGGGATCAGCTTGCACGACTTGGGCAACACGCATTCAGGCTTGATCGCGTTCAACCTGGCCGGCTGGGATAGTTTTGAACTCAAGCAACGCCTGGGGTTAAAGCGCATCAACATCGGCGCCAATGGCGTGGCCTACACCCCGCTGGACATGCAAGCGCGTGGGTTGAGCAGCGTTGCGCGCATCTCCGTCAGCCCGCTTAACACCGATGACGAGATTGAGTTGCTGGTGAAGGCCTTGCGCGAACTGAAGGGTTAAACCTCGATATCCACCCACAGGCCCTGGCGCGGCGCGTCTTCGATCAGCGGCGCCACGGGCACGGTGTTATCAGCGTTGAGCAAGTCGCCGGGAATCGGCAAATGCTGCTGCGCGTCGTCGTCAGCTTCGCGCCGACGCTTGTGTTGCTCCTGCTGGCGCCGCTGCTCTTCGCGCAACAGAAAGGTCGATTGCTCGGCATCGCCTTTTTTCAGGTCGATCGTGCTCTCGTTGGAACCCGCTTGAACGGGCACCACCGGCGGGATATCCGGCTTCTGGCGTGCCGGGTCGAGTTGCGACGTGACCGGCACAACACTGACGGGCAGCATGGGTGGCAGCATGATAATTATTCTCCTGATCAACAGGCTGTCGGCGGGTGGCAGGGTGACTTGAGCACCCGCGTGCCAAGCTGTGACTCAGTCGACACTCTCAAGTGCTCGCCATCCGTCGATTCAATTTCCGCCGGCCCGTATAAACAGCGTAGTTTTTGTCAGAGTTCTTGGGCGCCGGGCCGTGTTCCGTTAACATAGTCGGCTTTTTCACGGCGGGAGTCAGGCAGCATGGCGCAGCAGTATCAACCGGGGCAACGCTGGATTAGTGACAGCGAAGCAGAGCTGGGGTTAGGCACCGTTCTGGCACAGGACGGCCGCTTGTTGACCGTGCTCTATCCGGCCACTGGCGACACGCGCCAGTATGCGCTACGGAATGCGCCCCTCACTCGCGTGAGGTTTTCGCCGGGTGACACCATCACCCATTTCGAAGGCTGGAAAATGACCGTACAGGAAGTCGACGACGTCGATGGCCTGCTGGTCTACCACGGCCTCAATGGGCAGAACGAGCAGGTCACCCTGCCGGAAACCCAACTGTCCAACTTCATCCAGTTCCGCCTGGCCAGCGACCGTCTGTTCGCCGGGCAGATTGACCCGCTGGCGTGGTTCTCGCTGCGCTACCACACCCTGGAACACACCAGCCGCCAGTTGCAGTCCTCGCTGTGGGGCTTGGGTGGCGTACGCGCCCAACCGATTGCCCACCAACTGCACATCGCCCGCGAAGTCGCTGACCGTATCGCGCCACGCGTGTTGCTGGCGGACGAAGTGGGTTTGGGCAAGACCATCGAAGCAGGCCTGGTGATCCATCGCCAACTGCTCTCGGGCCGCGCCAGCCGCGTACTGATCCTGGTCCCGGAAAACCTGCAGCACCAATGGCTGGTGGAAATGCGCCGCCGCTTCAACCTGCAGGTTGCGCTGTTCGATGAAGAGCGCTTTATCGAAAGCGATGCCACCAACCCGTTCGAAGACACCCAGCTTGCACTCGTTGCGCTGGAATGGCTGGTGGACGACGAGAAGGCCCAGGATGCGCTGTTTGCCGCCGGTTGGGACTTGCTGGTGGTCGACGAAGCCCACCACCTGGTGTGGCACGAAGACAAGGCCAGCGCCGAATACTCGCTGGTCGAACAACTGGCCGAGGTGATTCCCGGCGTGCTGTTGCTGACCGCTACCCCGGAGCAACTGGGCCAGGACAGCCACTTTGCGCGCCTGCGCCTGCTGGACCCGAACCGCTTCCACGACCTGCAAGCCTTCCGCGCCGAGAGCGAAAACTATCGCCCGGTGGCCGAAGCCGTGCAGGAGCTGCTGGACAAGGGCCGCCTGTCGCCGACCGCACACAAGACCATTCAAGGCTTCCTCGGCGACGAAGGTGAAGCCCTGCTCACCGCCGTCAACGATGGCGACACGGAAGCCAGTGCCCGCCTGGTGCGTGAGCTGCTGGACCGCCACGGCACCGGCCGCGTGCTGTTTCGCAACACCCGTGCCGCGGTGCAAGGCTTCCCCGAGCGCAAGCTGCACGCCTACCCGCTGCCGAACCCGGACGAATACCTCGAACTGCCCCTGGGCGAACACGCCGAGCTGTACCCGGAAGTCAGCTTCCAGGCGCAACCGGACATCGAGGAAGAGAACCGCTGGTGGCGCTTCGACCCACGGGTCGAGTGGCTGATCGACCAGTTGAAAATGCTCAAGCGCACCAAGGTCCTGGTGATCTGCGCCCACGCCGAAACCGCCATGGACCTGGAGGACGCCCTGCGCGTGCGCTCCGGCATTCCGGCCACGGTGTTCCACGAGGGCATGAACATTCTGGAGCGTGACCGCGCCGCGGCCTATTTTGCCGATGAAGAGTTCGGTGCCCAGGTGCTGATCTGCTCGGAAATCGGCAGTGAAGGCCGTAACTTCCAGTTTTCCCATCACCTGGTGCTGTTCGACCTGCCGTCCCACCCCGACCTGCTGGAACAGCGCATCGGGCGTCTGGACCGGATCGGCCAGAAACACGTGATCGAACTGCACGTGCCCTACCTGGAAACCAGCCCGCAAGAACGCCTGTTCCAGTGGTACCACGAAGCGCTCAATGCCTTCCTCAACACTTGCCCGACCGGCAACGCCTTGCAGCATCAGTTCGGCCCACGCCTGCTGCCCTTGCTGGAAGCTGCCGACGACGGCGAGTGGCAAGCCCTGATCGACGAAGCGCGTGCCGAGCGCGAGCGCCTGGAGCAGGAGCTGCACACCGGTCGCGACCGCTTGCTGGAACTCAATTCCGGCGGCGCTGGGGAAGGTGATGCGCTGGTCGAGGACATCCTCGAACAAGACGACCAGTTCGCCCTGCCGATCTATATGGAAACCCTGTTCGACGCGTTCGGCATCGACAGCGAAGACCATTCGGAAAACGCGCTGATCCTCAAGCCCAGCGAAAAAATGCTCGACGCCAGCTTCCCCCTGGGCGACGACGAAGGTGTGACCATCACCTACGACCGTAACCAGGCGCTGTCGCGCGAAGACATGCAGTTCATCACCTGGGAGCACCCGATGGTGCAAGGCGGCATGGACCTGGTGCTGTCCGGCTCCATGGGCAACACCGCCGTGGCGCTGATCAAGAACAAGGCGCTCAAGCCAGGCACCGTATTGCTTGAGCTGCTGTATGTCAGCGAAGTAGTCGCCCCGCGCTCCCTGCAACTGGGCCGCTACCTGCCACCGGCCGCCTTGCGCTGCCTGCTGGATGCCAACGGCAATGACCTGTCGGGCCGCGTGTCGTTCGTGACCTTGAATGACCAGCTGGAAAGCGTGCCACGGGCCAGCGCGAACAAATTCGTGCAGGCCCAGCGTGACCAACTCACACCGCGCATCAACGCCGGTGAAGAGAAGATCGCCCCGCGTCACGCCGAACGCGTGGCCGAAGCCAAGCGTCGCCTGGCGGCAGACACCGACGAAGAACTGGCGCGCCTGACCGCGTTGCAAGCGGTCAACCCGACCGTGCGCGACAGCGAGCTGATAGCCCTGCGCAACCAACGCGAGCAAGGCCTGGCCATGCTCGATAAAGCCGCGTTGCGACTGGAAGCGATTCGAGTGTTGGTGGCGGGTTGATAATCCGCTGAACGTAAAAGGCCCGCGCAATGCGGGCTTTTTTATTGGCCTTGCAGGCGTCATCGCGGCATAGGTATCTACACAACTCTGAAGCAATCGACAGTAACC
>NZ_LYSO01000119.1:0-18141 GCF_001728935.1 Pseudomonas sp. AP42 | reverse complement strand
GTGTCAGCCACTGAAGCTTTAGCTGAACCACCGCTTTCGCAGGCAAGCCAGCTCCCACATTGGTCATGTACTACCCACAAAATCAGCGCCTGGCACAGATCCCCCTGTGGGAGCGGGCTTGCTCGCGAAGACGGTGTGTCAGTCACTGAATCTTTAACTGAACCACCGCTTTCGCAGGCAAGCCAGCTCCCACATTGGTCATGTACTACCCACAAAATCAGCGCCTGGCACAGATCCCCTGTGGGAGCGGGCTTGCTCGCGAAAGCGGTGTGTCAGCCACTGAAGCTTTAGCTGAACCACCGCTTTCGCAGGCAACCCAGCTCCCACATTGGTCATGTACTACCCACAAAATCTGCGCCTAGCACAGATCCCCCTGTGGGAGCGGGCTTGCTCGCGAAAGCGGTGTGTCATCCACTGAAGCTTTAGCTGAACCACCGCTTTCGCAGGCAAGCCAGCTACCACATTGGTCACGTACTACCCACAAAATCTGCGCCTGGCACAGATCCCTCTGTGGGAGCGGGCTTGCCCGCGAAAGCGGTGTGTCAGCCACTGAAGCTTTAGCTGAACCACCGCTTTCGCAGGCAAGCCAGCTCCCACATTAATCATGTATTGCCCACAGAATCAGCGCCTAGCACAGATCCCCTGTGGGAGCGGGCTTGCCCGCGGGTGTGTCAGTCACTGAAGCTTTAACTGAACCACCGCTTTCGCAGGCAAGCCAGCTCCCACATTGGTCATGTACTACCCACAAAATCTGCGCCTGGCACAGATCCCCTGTGGGAGCGGGTTTGCTCGCGAAGGCGGTGGGTCAGTCGACATCAATATTGACTGACACACCGCTTTCGCGAGCAAGCCCGCACAGGGGGATCGCGTTAGGGCTGTGAGGGTTACGCCAGGCTCTTGCTGACCACCTCAAACACATCGCTGGACAGCTCACCCGCGCCCAGGATGCGTTCCAGCTCCGCTTTCATCAGCGCCTGCCGGGCGCTGTCGTATTTACGCCAGCGGGTCAACGGCGCCAGTTGGCGCGAGGCGATCTGCGGGTTCAAGGTATTGAGCTGGATCACCAGGTCCGCCAGGAAGCGGTAACCCGAGCCATCCGCCGCATGGAAGTTGATCAGGTTCTGCCCGGCAAAGGCGCCCACCAGCGCGCGCACCTTGTTGGGGTTCTTGATGGTGAACGCCGGGTGCTCCATCAACGCCTTGACCCGCGCCAGCCCGCCCGGCAAGGTGCTGCCGGCCTGGACGCTGAACCATTGGTCCATGACCAGCGGGTTGTCCTTGAAGTTCTCGGCAAACACCGCCAAGGCCTGGGCTTTCTCTGCTTCAAACGGCGAGTTCACCAGCACCGCCAACGCCGTCAGGCGTTCGGTCATGTTATCGCTGGTGTCGAACTGATCCAGGGTGGCCGCCAACACTTCTGGCTTGCCACTGAGCATCAAGTACGACAGCGCGATATTCTGCAGGGCACGCCGGGCGAAGTGCTCGGCCTCTGCCACATATGGCGTTTGCTTAGACAGCTCACGGTTGGCCTGATAGCGCAGCCACAACCCTTCGAACAGGTTGTCGGCCAGTTGCTTGCGGGCAAACTCGCGGGCAGCGTGGATGGCGTCCACATCCGCCACTTCGCTGATTTCCGTGAGGTAGGCTTCACTCGGCAGCGAAAGCATTTCGGCGACCATGGCCTGGTCCAGGCTTTCATCGCTCAACACCGTGCGCAGCGCGTCGATCAAGCGTTGGTCGAGCTTCAGCGCCTGGCCGGCCTGGTGTTGGCCGATCAGTTCCTGCAATACCTGCACGGCCAACTGCTGGCCAGCATCCCAGCGGTTGAAACCGTCGCTGTCGTGCTGCATCAGGAACATCAGTTGATCGCGGCTGTAGGGGAAGCTGAGCTTCACCGGCGCCGAGAAACCCCGCAGCAACGAAGGCAAGGGTTTTTCAGCGATGTCGACGAAGGTAAACGTCTGCTCCGCTTCGGTCACCGAGATTACCCGCGAAGTGCCACCTGCCGTCGCCTCACCGGCCAGGCGCAAAGCGATACCGGCGCCCTGCCCGTCCAGCAAGCCCAGCTCCACCGGGATCACGAAGGGCAGTTTCTCGACCTTGTCCGGGGTCGGCGGGCAGCTCTGGCGGAAGGTCAGGCTGTAGGTCTTGGCCGCCGCATCGTAGGCTTCGCTCACCGCCAGACGTGGGGTGCCGGCCTGGCTGTACCAGCGCTTGAACTGGCTGAGGTCGGCACCATTGGCGTCTTCCATGGCCTTGATGAAGTCGTCGCAGGTCACGGCCTGGCCGTCATGGCGTTCGAAATACAGGTCGCTGCCTTTGCGAAAGCCCTCGGCGCCGAGCAAGGTGTGGATCATGCCGACCACTTCCGAGCCCTTTTCATACACGGTCAGGGTGTAGAAGTTGGAAATCTCGATAAAGCTGTCCGGGCGCACGGCGTGGGCCATGGGGCCGGCATCTTCAGCGAACTGGTGGGTACGCAGGTACGCCACGTCCTGGATGCGCTTGACCGTGGCCGAGTTCATGTCGGCCGAGAAGCCCGAGTCACGGAACACGGTGAAGCCTTCCTTGAGCGACAGCTGGAACCAGTCGCGGCAGGTCACGCGGTTGCCCGACCAGTTGTGGAAGTATTCGTGGGCAACGATGGCCTCGACGCGCTGGTGAGCGGCATCGGTGGCGGTTTCGGCGCGGGCCAGCACGGCGCTGGAGTTGAAGATGTTGAGGCCCTTGTTTTCCATGGCGCCCATGTTGAAGTCGTTGACCGCGACGATCATGAAGATGTCCAGGTCGTACTCGCGGCCGTAGGTCTCTTCGTCCCAGCGCATGGATTTTTTCAGGCTGGTCATGGCGTGCTGGCACTTGTCGATATTTTCCGGCTCGACGTAGATGCGCAGCGCGACTTCGCGGTTGGTCATGGTGGTGAAGCTGTCTTCGACGCACCACAGGTCACCGGCCACCAACGCAAACAGGTACGCCGGCTTCTTGAACGGATCTTCCCAGGTCGCCCAGTGCCGGCCGTCTTCACCAGGGCCGCTGGCGATCGGGTTGCCGTTGGACAACAGCACCGGGTAGCTGTGCTGCTCGGCGATCACCGTGGTGGTGAACACGCTCATCACATCCGGGCGGTCGAGGTAATAGGTGATCTTGCGGAAACCTTCGGCCTCGCACTGGGTGCAGAACATACCGCTGGATTTGTACAAGCCTTCCAGGGCGGTGTTGGTTTCCGGGTGGATCTTGACCGTGGTGTCCAGGGTGAAGGTTTCACGCTGGGGCTGCAGGGTCAGGTGGCTGTCGGTCAGCTGGTAATCGGCGGCGGTCAGTTCCTGATCCGCGAGGGTGACGCTCAGCAACTCAAGCTGCTGGCCATCGAGCACCAGCGGTGGCAGGCCGGTACCGCGCTCGGGGTTGCGGCGCATCACCAGCTGCGCGTGGACCAGGCTGTGGTCCTCGAACAACTCGAAGGTCAGGTGCGTCTCGTCGATCAGGTAGTCCGGCGCCTGATAGTCCTTCAGGTAAATCATCTTCGGTTGTTCGGTGCGCATGCTGGGGATCCTTCTACTGATGCACGGCGAGCTGGTAGGCCGTGTATTTACGAATGTTGATGACGCCGGTGTCGAAGATCAGGTATTGGCCCTTGATCCCCAGCAGCGTGCCTTCGGCAATCGGGTTCTTGTCCAGGTTGAAGCTGACGATCTTGGTCGGATACTGCTCGACCGGGTAGCGGATTTCAATCGGCTCGATGTCGGCAATGGTTTGGATGGCTTGCAGCCCAAAGCGTTCCTGCAAACCCAGCAAGCCCTCGGCGCAAGAGGCGAACAGCTCGTCACGCACCTGCTTGAGGTCCACCGATTGCGCATCGCCCTTGAGCAAGGCGCGCCAGTTGGTCTTGTCGGCCACCTGGCTGCGAAACAGGTCTTCGACGAAGCCCGATTGCTGGCGCGTCGCCACGCGCATGATCGGCAGCGCCTGGCTGGCGCCCTGGTCCAGCCAACGGGTGGGCAACTGCGTAGCCCGCGTAATGCCGACCTTGATGCCCGACGAGTTGGCCAGGTACACCACGTGGTCGGTCATGCAGAATGTCTCGCCCCAGCTTGGATCGCGGCAGGTACCGGCATCGTAATGGCAACGCTCGGGGCTCATGATGCACAAGTCACACTGGGCCAGCTTGGTCATGCACGGGTAGCAATAGCCCTGGCTGAAGCTGGTCTTGGTCTTGCGCCCGCAATGGCTGCAATGAATCGCGCCCAGGTACTCCAGGCGTACATGGGTGCCGATCAGCGGATTGACCGGCACCTCGGTGTTTCCTAAGCGAAAGGCGTATTGAACGGTCGGCTCACCGAGTTGCGCCGACATTTTGCTGACTGCACCGCGACCAATTTCAATCAATGGATCGCATCCGACTTGAACAGGATGTTGGGTACCGGTGCCGATTTCGACGCGCATTCCTGCGGGCCCATATAGCCGGTGCGCTGGTCTTCGGGCAGGTTCTGGATTTCCCAGGCGATCACCGCTTGCAACGACAGCTCGCGCTGCTCGGCGGTGAGCTTGCGGCCATCGGACCATTTGCCGATCTCTACCGCGAGCTTGAGGCTCTCGTAGATGTCCGGGGTGATGTTTTCGATCATTTCAGCAAAAGAGGACATAAGGCTCTTCCTTATCAAAGAGACGCTTTGCGACGGTTGTACAAACCGCCGAGCAAACCCGTCAAGCAACCGATGACCAAGCCGCCCACATGGGCCGCGTTGGCGATTTCGCCGAAACCGATCATCGAGACCAGCCCCGACAGGCAGAGCAGCAACCACACCAGCATCATCACCAGCACCCCACGGGGCAGGCGATAGGCCGGGTTGGGCGACAATAATTGAAAGATCCAGCAATGCCCGAGCAGGCCATACAACACGCCGGACAAGCCGCCAAACAAACCGGGGCCACCGTAAGCGTATTGCGCATAGTTGGAGGCCAGGCTGAACAACAGGGTCAGGCCCAGCAGGTTGATTCCGCCCTGGCGCGCTTCAATGCGCCGGCCCAGCTCCCAGTACCACATGCCGTTCATGGCCAGATGCAGGATGCCGAAGTGGATCAGCATCGGCGTGACCAGGCGCCACCACTGCCCCGAGGCCAGGGTGTCGGCCAGCGGCGTGAACTGGATGTACTCGCCCAGCACCCGGAACGGCAGGAAGGTCAGCCAGGCCATGGCTTGCAGGTTTTCACCCAGCAGGGTCACGGCACCCACGATAAGGCTAGCCAACAGCACCAGCGCGGTGACCGGGCTGTGGCGCACCTGCTGGACAAAACCTGGCCGCGCAGCGGGCGCCTGCTCGGGAATGTCCAGTTGCTGGTCCGGGTCGCCAGCGGGGAAACGTTGATACAACACGCGCACATCGTCGCTGATGGCCTCGGGCACCCACAGCACCTGTTCACCGGCCTCCTCGCTGACGCGGTGCGGCACCTGCATGCGGTGCAGCAACTTGACGAAGCCACCCAGGTCGACGCTCAGGGGCAAGCGCAATACAGCTACGGTACTCATGGAATGGCCTCTGGTCGCTCAACGTCGACCCATACGAATTTATGCGGATCCAGTTGGGTTTCCTGGTCCAGTCGATACGCCACCAGCTTGCCGTAGAGCACGGCGCTGTAGTCCAGGCAGGCCAGGTTCGGGCGGATCGGTGCCGGTTTGCCACTGCGCCAGTAGTGGCCGACGAACAACAGCGGTTCATCGACGCCATAGCGCAGCAGGGAATTCTTTTGTGTGGACGACAATGGCGTACGCGCCACCGGCTCCGGCAAGGCGTCGGGCTGGAACACGATGTCGCCGTAGGTCTTGGGGTCATCTTCCCAGAACTTGGTACGGAAGAACGAGCGCGTAAGGCCATCGCCACCGGTCAGGGTGAGCCCGTCGGGCAGGCGCATATCGGTGCCGCGCAACAGGCGATCGAACGCGTTGCAGGCGAAACTGCCCGGTACGGCAGCGGCTTGCAGGAAGTGTTGGTCGATGCAGCCATCCGGGAAGGTTGCGCGCAGCGGCTGGATAAAGCCGTCGTCCCAGCACGCGTGCACCACGCGAAAACGCCCGGCGTCGACAAACAGCGGCATGTCGTAGAACCAGCCGAGGAAGTCGTGCCAATCGGCCGGGTGGTGTTCGAACTGGGTCAGGGTCTCGTGGATCAAGCGGGCGTGGCGCGGGTTGTGCTCACGCACAAACTGCTTGCCGCTGCCCGGCGGGGCCGGCGTGGTCCAGCCCAGCGCATTGAACTCGTGGTTGCCCATGATGCACAGCGCCTGGCCGGCCTCGGTCATATCGTGGACGATATGCAGCGCCTCGCGGATGCGTGGGCCACGGTCGATGATATCGCCCAGGAACACGGCCATGCGTGACGGATGGCGCCAGGTGCCGCCCTGCTTGTGGTAACCCAATTGGTCGAGCAAGTGCTCAAGGGTATGAGCGCAACCGTGCACGTCACCAATCAGGTCGTAGCTACGCGCGGGATCGAGCATCAGTCGCCTCCACCTCCCAAGCGGCTGCCCCAGCCCAACTTGGTGCGGCACACTTCGTAGTAGTTGTGATCCAGCGGGTGGATCAAGCGCAACTTCTGTGCCTTCTTGCTCACGGTGATGGTGTCACCGGGGGCGCAGGTGAAATGGTTCTGCCCGTCGCAGGAGACTTGCGGGTAGATTTGCATGTCTTTGGACACCACGATTTTCAGCTCACTGTTGCCATCGACCACAATTGGCCGACTGGACAACATATGGGGGTACATCGGCACGATCACAATGGCATCGAGCTTGGGGTGCATGATCGGGCCGCCGGCCGACAGCGCGTAGGCGGTGGAACCTGTGGGCGTGGCGACGATCAGGCCGTCGGCCTTCTGGCTGCACACGAACTGGCCGTCGATGTACAGCTCGAACTCGATCATGCGCGTGGACTTGCCGGGGTGCAGCACCACGTCGTTGAGGGCATCGCCCTGGCCGATCGCCTCGCCGTGGCGGCGCACTTCGGCTTGCAACAGGAAGCGGTTTTCCACCAGGTAATGGCCGTCGAGCACCTTCGCCACTTCGACTTCCAGCTCATCGGGGCGGATGTCAGTGAGGAACCCCAGGCTGCCGCGGTTGATCCCCAGCACTGGCACGTTATGCCGCGCCAGCGCTCGGGCGGCGCCGAGCAGGCTGCCATCGCCACCGACCACGATGACCATGTCGCACACCTCGCCGAGCATCTTGCGCGACGAAGTTTGCAGGCCGTGGCCGGGGAGGATTTCAGCGATGGTGTCTTCGAGGATCACATGCAGGTGGCGCTCGAGCAGAAACTTCTTCAGCCGGCGGACGGTGTCCAACACCTGGGTACTGCCCAGGCGACCGATAATGCCGATATTGCGAAAGTGCTCCATGGGGCTCCTGCGGGATCTGGGGTGAGGCAAAAAGAGCGATTATGGGCGAAAGGCCGCCTCAGGCAAAATCCTTTGTCGCCGCCAGGCCTTGATGACAATGGTTCTCAGGCACCTTGCGCGCGCTGAAAAGGCTATGCTCGGAGCATGACGCCATTCCCCGACTTGCACACCCTGCCCCGCCAATTGCGCCACCCCGAGGTGCGCGACCTGGCGTGGGTAATGCTCGCGCCACCGATGCTGGCGCAGACGCCTTGGCCCCAGCGCCACCCGCTGGCCGGCAGTGACTGGGTGCAGGCCCCTCATCAGCTCGAAGCCTGGCTGCGCCAGTTGGACCAGGACAGCAGCGCGTTGCAGCAGTGGCTGAGCCTGTCACGCACCCGGCGCCTGGGCCTGTATTACGAGCGCTTGTGGCAATTTGCGGTGCAGCATGCGCCGGGCGTGGAGTTGCTGGCCGCCAACCTGCCGATCCGCCGTGCCGGGCACACCCTGGGCGAGCTGGACATGCTGCTGCGCGACCGCGATGGCGTGCATCACCTGGAGCTGGCGATCAAACTTTACCTGGGCCCGCAGGACGGCAATGGCCAGGACACTGCGCAATGGCTGGGGCCTGGCTGCCATGACCGGCTGGACCGCAAACTGGCGCACCTGGCCCAGCATCAATTGCCGATCTCCGCGCGGGCAGAAAGCCGCGAGGCCTTGGCGGCGTTGGATATCCAACAGTTCGATGCGCATTTGTGGCTCGGCGGCTACCTGCTCTACCCCTGGCCTGGCGCGGCGCAATCCCCGCTCGGCGCTCACCCGCAGCACCTGCGTGGGCGCTGGTTGCATCAGCGCGATTGGGCGGACTTTGTCAGCACTCGCCCAGCGGGCCGCTGGCAACCCCTGCCCCGGCATGCCTGGCTGGCGCCGGCGCATTACCCGGCGGATGAAGTGTGGAGTGAGGTGCAGATGCAAGGTTGGCTGGCAGACCTGGACCCAATGGCCCCGGCGCAGTTGCTGGTGCGCATGGTGCCCAACGGTGAGGAGTGGGAAGAAGCCGAGCGGTTGTTTCTGGTGGCCGATCTTTGGCCGAATGTGCCGGGGACAGGCTGATACTTGTGTGGTGTGTTTGAGGGCCTCTTCGCGAGCAAGCCCGCTCCCACATTCGACCCAGTACATCCGTTGGAATGCGGACAAATGTGGGAGCGGGCTTGCTCGCGAATGCGCCCTCCCTGGCACTACACATCATCGATATGCTGATACTCCAACTGCAACCCCACCGCCAATCCCTCAGCCCGCCCCAACCTGATCGGCCCACGCTCGATATCAATCAACATACCTGGGCACTCCAACCGCGGCAGCGCGCCCATCGCCTTGAGCCGTCCATCGGTCACCACCAGCAACTTCTGCTGCTCGGCGGGATAGCGCTTGCGCCGTGCCGCCAACCAATACCCCGCCTCCGTCAGCGCAGCCAGCAATGGTGTCCCGCCACCCGCGCCCAACTGCGCCAACCACTCGGCCAAGCCTTTCGCCGCCTTCAAGCCTTGCACCTGCCACTTCGGCGATTGCCCGCTAGCCGTGAGCAACGCCATGCGCGCCCGTTGCTGATAAGCATCGTCAAACAACTGAGCCAACAACCCCTTGGCGTCGGTCAACGCCCGATGGCGCCGCGTGGACGCCGAGGCATCGACAATCACCAGCCACAGCTCAGGGGCTGACCGGCTACGCAGATGAAACAGCAGGTCAGCACGGCATTGCGGTCGCCCACCGAGCAACGTGCCCGGCCAATTGATCGCCCCGCGCTGTGCGCTGCGGGCCTTGCCCTGCCGGCCGGTGTTCAATCGCCCCGCCTGGGGCCGGGCATCCGCCCCCGCGTCAGGTCGGGGGCGGATGCCTAGGGCTTTTTTGGCCAGGTGGGTACATCGCGGCGTGCGCCCGTAGGCAAGGCGGGGGCGGGCATATCGCCCCACTGGCCTTGGCCGGGCGAAGTGTCAGAGGGTTGCGACGACGGCCCGTCATTCGGCTGGGGCGGCGCGCCTGGCGGAGTCTGTCGCTGACGACGATGGCGCAAGGCAAACTCTGCCACCGCATCGATATCTTCCTGCTCGATAGCGGCCGCACCACGCCACGCCGCGTGGGCACGGGCGCCACGCAACCAGACCAAATCGGCGCGCAAGCCGTCGACCCCTGCGGCAAAGCAGCGCTCGGTGATGCGGGCCAGCGCCTGGTCATCCAGGGCGATGCTATCGAGCCGTGCCCGCGCCTGGGTGCAACGTTCGCGCAAGGCAGCTTGGGCTGGCGCCCACTGCGCGCAGAACGCAGCTGGGTCGGTATCGAAATCCAGGCGACGCCGGATGATCTGCCCACGCTCGGCGGGCAAGGTCTGCCCGCTCAAGGCCACGTTGAAGCCGAAGCGGTCGAGCAACTGCGGGCGCAGCTCGCCCTCCTCCGGGTTCATGGTGCCGATCAAAACAAAGCGCGCCGCATGGCGATGGGAAATCCCGTCGCGTTCGATCAGGTTGGTGCCGCTGGCCGCCACGTCCAACAGCAGATCCACCAAGTGGTCCGCCAGCAGGTTGACTTCATCCACGTACAACACACCGCCGTCGGCCTTGGCCAACACGCCAGGGGAAAATTGCGCGCGGCCCTCGCCCAGTGCGGCGTCCAGGTCCAAGGTGCCGACCAGGCGCTCTTCGGTCGCGCCCAGGGGCAAAGTGACAAATTGCCCGCTGGCCAGCAGGTCTGCCAGCCCACGGGCCAGGGTGGACTTGGCCATGCCCCGTGGCCCTTCGATCAGCACGCCGCCAATCTTCGGGTCAATGGCGGCCAGGCACAGCGCGAGTTTCAAGTCATCGGCGCCGACCACGGCGGACAGCGGGAAATGGGGAGTATCAGTCATCAGCTGTCTTCTTCTATGTCCAGCAACAGGTTTTCCAAGGCTTCGCGGTACGCCCCCGGTGCCTGCCACAAGCCACGTTGTTGAGCTTCGAGCATGCGCTCGGTCATGTCGCGCAGGGCATCGGGGTTGTGCTGTTGCACAAAGGCACGGGTGTCGGGGTCCAGTAGGTAGGCATCGGCGAGCAAGGCATATTGGTGATCGTCAATCAGCGCGGTGGTGGCGTCGAAGGCGAACAGGTTGTCCACGGTCGCGGCCATTTCAAACGCGCCTTTATAGCCATGGCGCTTCACGCCTTCGATCCACTTGGGGTTGGCCGCGCGGGAACGGATCACCCGGTTGAGCTCTTCCTTCAAGGTGCGGATTTTCGGCACGTCCGGCTGGCTGTGGTCGCCATGGTAGCTGGCGGCCTTGTCACCGCTCAGGGTTTCCACGGCGGCCAGCATGCCGCCCTGGAATTGGTAGTAGTCGTTGGAGTCGAGCAAATCGTGCTCGCGATTGTCCTGGTTCTGCAACACCGCCTGCACCTGGCTCAAACGCTGGGCAAATTGCTCGCGGGCTGCGGTGCCTTCATCGGAGCCACCGTAGGCGTAGCCACCCCAGTTCAGGTAGACCTCGGCCAAGTCCTCGCGGCTCTGCCACAGGCGCCCGTCAATCGCGCCCTGCACGCCTGCGCCATAGGCGCCCGGCTTGGCGCCAAAGATGCGCCAGCCGGCCTGCTTGGCCGCTGCTGCTTCATCCTGGCCCGACACAAGCAGCGCTTGGCGTTCACTGCGCACCTTGGCGGCCAGCGGGTTCATGTCGTCGGGTTCATCCAGGGCCGCTACCGCCTGCACCGCCGCATCGAACAGGCGGATCAGGTTGGCAAACGCATCGCGAAAGAACCCGGACACGCGCAGGGTCACATCCACACGCGGGCGGTCCAATAAGCTGATTGGCAGGATCTCGAAATCGTCCACCCGCTGGCTGCCGGTGGCCCATACCGGGCGCACGCCCATCAGCGCCATGGCCTGGGCAATATCGTCACCGCCAGTGCGCATCGTGGCAGTGCCCCACACCGACAGGCCGAGCTGACGCAGGTGGTCGCCATGGTCTTGCAGGTGCCGCTCAAGAATCAGGTTGGCTGACTGGAAACCCAGACGCCACGCCGTGGTGGTTGGCAGGTTGCGTACGTCCACGGTAAAGAAGTTACGCCCCGTCGGCAGCACGTCGAGCCGTCCGCGACTCGGCGCGCCACTGGGCCCCGCCGGGACAAAGCACCCACTCAAGGCATCTAGCAAACCACGCATCTCTGCGGGGCCGCAGGCATCCAGGCGTGGCGCGACGACAATGCGCAGGCTTTCGATCACCGACTTCACCTCGTGCCAGCCGGGCTCTTCCAACTGCTCGATAGGCCCTTCCAATGCCTGCTCGATCAAGCGCGCTGCGTACAACTCCAGACGTTCACGGGTATCCCCGGCGGTGCGCCACAGCTGATCGTCAATCTTCTGCAACACAAACGGGCGCCGCCCCGTCCAGGGCTCGGCCAATGCGCAATCGAGCGGATCAAACCCCAGCTCGAAAGCCTTGGCCAACACCCGCAACAGGCTCGACTGCGGGCCCCGGCCATCGCCCCGGGGAATGCGCAGCAGCGCCAGCAAGGTGTCGATACGCAAACGGCCTTCGGGCGACTCACCAAAGATATGCAGGCCGTCGCGGATCTGCGATTCCTTCAAGTCGCACAGGTAGGTATCCAGGCGCGGCAGCCACACCGCCGCGTCCGCCTCACTGCCCAATTCCAACTCCTGGTCGATACGGGTTTCGCGCACCAGCTTGAGGATGTCTTTTTGCAGCTCCTGGGCACGGCGCGGGTCGAGCAATTGCGCTTCGTAATACTCATCGGCCAGCAACTCAAGGTCACGCAGCGGGCCGTAGGTTTCGGCGCGGGTCAGCGGTGGCATCAGGTGGTCGATGATCACCGCCTGGGTGCGCCGCTTGGCCTGGGCGCCCTCACCCGGGTCGTTGACGATAAACGGGTAGATATTCGGCAGCGGCCCCAGCAGTGCATCCGGCCAGCAGTGCTCCGACAGGCCCACGCCTTTACCAGGCAGCCATTCCAGGTTGCCGTGCTTGCCCACATGGATCACGCCGTGGGCGCCGTAGGTATGGCGTAGCCAGAAATAGAACGCCAGGTAGCCATGGGGCGGTACCAGGTCCGGGTCGTGGTACACGGCGCTGGCATCTACCTGGTAACCCCTGGCCGGCTGGATGCCGACGAAGGTCAGGCCCAGGCGCAGGCCGGCGATCATCATGCGGCCATCGCGGCACATCGGATCGTTTTGCGGGGCGCCCCAACGCTCCAGCACAGCCTGGCGATTGGACGCCGGCAAGCGATCGAACATCGCCTGGTATTCCACAAGGCCCAGGCTTTGATGGCAGGGGCGCAGGTCGAGGCTGTCGAGGTCGTTGGTGACGCCGCCGAGCAGTTCATGGATCAGCGCGGTGCCGCTGTCGGGCAGCACGTCCGCCACCGGATAGCCTTCGGCTTGCAAGGCGCGCAGGATATTCAGCGCCGCCGCCGGGGTGTCCAGGCCCACGCCGTTGCCGATGCGACCGTCGCGGGTCGGGTAGTTGGCCAGGATCAACGCAATCCGTTTCTGGGCATTGGGCACCCGCGCCAACTCGACCCAGCGGCGTGCCAGCTCAGCGACAAAATCCATGCGCTCGGGCGCTGCGCGATAGCACACCACGTCCGACTGGCTGCGCTCGCTGCGCCACGCCAGGTCCTTGAAACTGATCGGCCGGCTGATGATGCGCCCGTCCAGCTCCGGCAAGGCTATATGCATCGCCAGGTCGCGGGGCCCCAGGCCTTGTTCGCTGGCCTGCCAGCCGGGTTGGTTGTCCTGGGCGCAGATCGCCTGGATCACCGGAATATTGCGGCGAAACGGGCGCAAATGTGGCGCTTCCGGGCTCGATTGGGCAAAGCCGGTGGTGTTCAGAATTACCGCGGCTTGCACATCATCCAGCAGGTCCTCGACCACCGTGAGGCAGCCGGGCTCTTTCAAACTGGCCACCGCAATCGGCAATGGGTTGAGGCCCGCCGCTTGTAAGCGCTGGCAGAACACATCGATAAAACCGGTATTGGCCGCCTGCAAATGGGAGCGGTAGAACAGCACCGCAGCCACGGGCCAATCGGCGTGCCAATCGGCCTGCCAGTCATTGAGACGGGCATTGGCGGTGTGCGGGTGATAGATCGCCGTGCGCGGCAGCGCTTGCGGCTCGGCCCAGGCATAGTCGCGACCCAGGTGAGCACTGGCCAGGCAGTGATAAAAATCCAGGGCATTGCCCAGGCCCCCTTGGCGCAGGAAGTGCCACAGGCGCTCGCGGTGTTCGGCCGCAACGGTGCTCAGGCCGCTGAGTTCCGGGTCTGGGCGGTCGTCACCCGGCACCAGGATCAGGGTGACGCCGCGTTCGGCCAACCCCACCAGGCGCTCAATACCGTAGCGCCAATAGCCGATGCCGCCGTGCAATGACAGCAGGATGACCTTGGCGTGGCGCAATACCTCGTCGACGTACAGGTCGACCGAGGCATGGTTCTGCACCTGCATCGGGTTGGCCAGGCGCAGGCTGGGGTAATCCTCGGGCAATTGCTGGGCGGCTTCGGCGAGCAGCGCCAGGCTGGAATCGCCGCTGCACAGGATCACCAGTTCAGCGGGGGTCTGGCCAAGGTCGGCAATATTGTCGTCCGCGACGAAACCACCGGGTTGGGTCCTGAGCAGGTGCATGGTTAAACGCTGAGGGCAGCGCGCAATTGCGCTTCAAGGCCGGCGGCGTCCAGTTCCTGGCCGATCAGTACCAGGCGCGTGGTGCGTGCTTCGTCAGCGCCCCAGGCACGGTCGAAGTGCTTGTCAAAGCGCGTGCCCACGCCCTGGATCAGCAGGCGCATCGGTTTGTTGGGGATCGCGGCGAACCCTTTCACACGCAGGATGCCATGCTGCACTACCAACTGGGTCAGGGCGTCGAGCAGCAGCGCCTCATCGGCTTGGGGCAAGTCGATGGAGATGGAGTCGAAGGCATCGTGATCGTGGTCGTCTTCACCTTCGTGGTGATGGTCGTGATGGCTGTGACGCCCGTCGATATGCTCCTCGGAACCGGCGCCCAGGCCGATCAGCACGTCCAGGGGCAGGCGACCGCTGCTGGCTTCGATGATCTTCACCGCGGGCGGCAGTTCTTCGGCGACTTCCAGGCGCACACGGGCCAGGTCTTCGGCGCTGATCAGGTCGGTTTTGTTGAGAATCACCAGGTCGGCGCTGGCCAACTGATCGGCGAACAGCTCGTGCAACGGCGATTCGTGGTCCAGGTTGGGGTCAAGTTTGCGCTGGGCGTCGACCTGGTCCGGGAAGGCGGCAAAGGTGCCGGCGGCCACGGCTGGGCTGTCGACCACGGTGATCACCGCGTCAACGGTGCAGGCGCTGCGGATTTCCGGCCACTGGAAGGCTTGCACCAACGGCTTGGGCAGCGCCAGGCCCGAGGTTTCGATGAGGATATGGTCCAAGTCACCGCGACGGGCGACCAGTTCACGCATCACCGGGAAGAACTCTTCCTGCACGGTGCAGCACAGGCAACCGTTGGCCAGCTCGTAGACACGGCCATTGGCTTCTTCTTCGGTGCAACCGATAGAACACTGCTTGAGGATTTCACCGTCAATGCCCAGCTCGCCGAACTCGTTGACGATCACCGCAATGCGACGGCCCTGGGCGTTGTCGAGCATATGGCGCAACAGCGTGGTTTTGCCCGAGCCAAGGAAGCCGGTAACGATGGTGACGGGAAGTTTGGCCAGTGTTTTCATCGGATGCCCTTTGGGGCGGGCATACGGGACGACAGGCCCTGCGGCGGCGCGCAGCAGCGGATTTCGTCACCGGATCACCCCGCCCGGTTGAAGTGGAAAATCAGTCGCGAGGCAGGTCTCCTGGCTTGGGGTGTGCAGGTCTTGCGACCAACGCTGACTGCGCCTTCCCGCCCTATCGGCAGTGGCGTGGCAGTCAACTGAACCCTTCACAGTTGCGGGGGCAGCCGCGGCTTGAACCGCGTTCCCTTCTTAGCTTCGGCCTGGGCCGAAGAACCTCGAGGGTGCAAGGCTACAGGGGCTTGCAGCATTTGACTACCGTCCCCGGCCCATGCTCTCCTACACCTCTTGTTTCGGGTGCCCTTCACAGGGTGAAACGGGAAACCGGTGCGTCATAGTCCTATGACCAGTCCGGTGCTGCCCCCGCAACGGTAAGCGAGCGAAGCGTCATGGCCACTGTGCGTTTGCATGGGAAGGCGACGCTTTCAGGAGGACTCTTTGATGAGCCGCCCCTCGCAAGCCCGGAGACCGGCCCGAAAAAATCAGATAACAAACCCGCGGTGGGCGGGCGCTGTTCGAACCCTGCGTGCCTGGCGCGTGGGGTTTTCATGCGCTCGTTTCACCCTGACACTTGAAAGGGACGCGCCATGTCGATCATCAGCAGCACTTCGCACTCCGCCAGCAGCACCGCCACCCTCAGCCAACGCCTGACCGCCGCCATCGGTGCGTCGATCCTTGGCGCGTGCCTGGTGTATTTCGCCGGGTTCTCGCATATCGAGGCGGTGCACAACGCCGCCCACGATACCCGCCACAGCGCCGCGTTCCCGTGCCATTGAGAGCTGCCGACATGATCAAGCGTATTGCGCAAACCGCAGGGTTCACTGGGCTGTTGGCGGCCTTGCTGCTGACTCTGTTGCAAAGCTTCTGGGTCGCCCCGCTGATTCTGCAGGCAGAAAGCTTCGAAAAAGCCCCGCCAGCCACCGAAGTGGTGCATGAGCACTCCGCTGGCGCTACTGCACACAGCCACGATGCCCAAGCCTGGGAGCCCGAAGATGGCTGGCAGCGCGTGCTGTCCACCACCGGCGGCAACCTGGTAGTGGCGGTGGGATTTGCACTGATGCTCGCCGGCCTCTACACGCTGCGCGCGCCGACCCGCACCGCCCAAGGCCTGCTCTGGGGCCTGGCCGGCTACGCGACCTTTGTACTGGCGCCCACCCTGGGCCTGCCCCCGGAACTGCCCGGTACCGCGGCCGCTGACCTGACGCTGCGCCAGACCTGGTGGATCGGCACGGCAGCATCGACCGCCGCCGGCCTGGCGCTGATCGTGTTCGGGCGCAATTGGCTATTGAAAGGCCTTGGGCTGGCGATCCTTGCCGTACCCCACTTTATCGGCGCGCCGCAACCGCAAGTGCATTCGATGCTGGCCCCGGAGGCGCTCGAAGCGCAGTTCAAGATCGCCTCGCAATTGACCAACGTGGCCTTCTGGCTGGCCCTGGGCCTGATCAGCGCCTGGTTGTTTCGCCGCAATCGCGACGACCAATACTCGGCATGATTCTGGTTGTCGGGCTTGGCTGCCAGCGCGGCTGTGAGGTTCACAGCCTGCTGGCACTGCTGGACAGCGCTCTGGCCGAGGCCGGCATTGAGCGCTCACGCGTGACCGCGTTGGCAAGCATTGACCGCAAACGCGATGAGCCTGGGCTGCTGGCGCTGGCCCAGCGGTTGAACCTGCCCTTGCAGTGCTTGAGTGCCGAACAACTGGTGGACTATGAGCATCGGCTGAGCCATCGCTCAGCGCTGGCCTTTGCCCATACCGGCTGTTACGGGGTGGCCGAAAGCGCCGCCCTGGCCCTGGCCGAGCACCTGTCCAATGGCCCCGCGCGCCTGCTGATCACCCGCCAGAAAAGCGCACAGGCCACCCTTGCATTGGCCTGCGCAGGTTAAAACCCCGATAATTGCCGTTCTCGATCATGAGCAATCTTCATGCTCGCCCGTTTTTCAACAGGACTTCTCCATGACCGTCTACTTTATCGGCGCCGGCCCCGGCGACCCGGAATTGATCACCGTCAAGGGCCAGCGGCTGATCCGCAGTTGCCCGGTGATCATCTACGCCGGCTCGCTGGTGCCCGCCGCCGTACTGGAAGGTCACCAGGCGCTCCAGGTGGTCAACAGCGCCGAACTGCACCTGGAACAGATCATCGAGCTGATCAAGACGGCCCATGCCCAAGGCCAGGATGTGGCGCGGGTGCACTCCGGCGACCCCAGCTTGTATGGGGCGATTGGCGAACAAATCCGCCATTTGCGTGAGCTGGGCATCCCGTTCCAGATCATTCCAGGAGTGACGGCTGTCGCGGCGTGCGCGGCCTTGCTGGAGACCGAACTGACCCTGCCGGACATCGCCCAAAGCGTGATCCTGACCCGTTACGCCGATAAAACCAGCATGCCCCCCGGTGAAGACTTCGACAGCCTGGCGCGGCATGGCACCACCATGGCAATTCATCTGGGGGTCAATCACCTGGAAAAGATCGTCGCCGAACTGCTGCCGCACTATGGCGCGGACTGCCCGATTGCCGTGGTGCACAGGGCGACCTGGCCGGATCAGGAGTGGGTGGTGGGTACGCTGAGTGACATTGCCGAGAAAGTCGCGGCCAAGGGGTTTCGGCGTACGGCATTGATCGTCGTGGGCCGGGTGTTGGCCAGTGACAGTTTCAGTGAGTCGTCGCTGTACCGCGCAGGGCATGCGCACCTCTATCGGCCCTGAAGAAACACACTTAACGCGGTTAGAGCCATCGCAGCGTAGTTATCTACACAACGCTGGTGCGGCGCTGAACCTGTGGCGAGGGCGCTTGCTCCCGTGACGATCCGACAGTCAGCGCATATCCACCGGACGCTCCGAAATCAGACTGTGGGAGCTGGCTTGCCTGCGATGACGCCCTGACAGCCGATGCTTATCTACCTGACGCCCCGCGATCAAACTGTGGGAGCGGGCTTGCTCGCGAATGCGGCCTGGCAGTCAACACAGTTGGATTGGGTACATATCCATTGCTGCGGTAACGGCC
>NZ_LYSO01000118.1:0-18234 GCF_001728935.1 Pseudomonas sp. AP42 | reverse complement strand
CGTGGTTACCGTTTGCTGCTACAGCCCACAATGTAGTGTAGATACCTATCCTGGACAGTCAGATAGACCGCATCAGGGCTCATGCAACCAGCGAATACACCAACGCCGTAATGGCAACCAAACCAACTGCCGTCACAAACACATTCGACGCCTGCCCACGGTACTTGGCCATGGCCGGCACCTTGCGGATGGCGTACATCGGCATCAGGAACAGAATCGACGCGATCACCGGCCCACCCAGGGTCTCGATCATGCCGAGGATGCTCGGGTTAAGCGTGGCGACGATCCAGCACACCACCAGCATGAAGGCGGCGGTCATGCGGTCCAGGGTCTTGGGCTCCGGACGGCGGCCAGTCTTGACCACCAGGCCCTTGAGGCCCTCGCTGGCACCGATGTAGTGGCCCAGGAAGGACTTGGCAATCGCCACAAACGCAATCAACGGTGCGGCAAAGGCAATCGTCGGGTTATCGAAGTGGTTAGCCAGATACGACAGGATCGACAGGTTCTGCGCTTTCGCTTCGGCCAACTGCGCGGGCGACAGGGTCAGCACGCAACTGAACACAAAGAACAGCACCATCGCCACCATCAGCAAGTGCGCGCGGGACAGGATCTGCGAACTGCGCTCCTCGGCGTGTGCGCCGTACTGGCGCTTCTGGTCAACCGCAAAGGCCGAGATGATCGGTGAATGGTTGAACGAGAACACCATCACCGGAATCGCCAGCCACAGCGTGTTAAGCAACGCCGAGGGGGCCGGCACTTCGCTCGCGGTGCTGAGAATGCCACCATTCCAGTGCGGTACCAGGTACACGGCCAGGAACAGCAAGGCGACGATAAACGGATACACCATCAGGCTCATGGCCTTGACGATCACCTGCTCACCACAACGCACCACGGCCAGCAGCCCCAGGATCAACACAAACGCCAGGATCGCCCGAGGCGGCGGCAGGATATGCAACTGGTGCTCCATGAAGCTGCTGACGGTATTGGTCAGCGCCACGCTGTAGATCAGCAGGATCGGGAAGATTGCAAAGAAGTACAGCAAGGTGATCAACGCACCGGCCTTGATACCGAAATGCTCTTCAACCACGTCGGTGATGTCGGAACCTTCACGGCCGGACAGCACGAAACGGGTCAGCCCACGGTGGGCAAAGAACGTCATCGGGAAGGCCAGCAACGCCAGGATCACCAGCGGCCAGAAGCCCCCCAGGCCCGCGTTGATCGGCAAGAACAAAGTACCGGCGCCAATGGCGGTACCGAATAGCCCGAGCATCCAGGTAGTGTCCTGGCGGCTCCAGCTTGTGAGCGTTGCAGGTGTCGTTGCATAGCGTTCGTCGACGCTATTGGCCTGATCATTCATCCGGTCGGATCTCCGCATTCACACGGCCAGCACGAGTCAGAAAAACCTGACAGGCAGCGCCCTGGCCGAAACAAGGGCCGGATTGTCCGGGATTCTCTTGGAGAAGCAAAGACTTAGCTGAGCAATGGTTAGGCGGTGCAGCCGTTCAGAGGCCGCACTGAGGGAGGATTTGGATGACTGAGGAGTCGTACGAAAAATAGCTCTTTCCCTTTAACGCACTCAACATACAAGAAGAGTCCGACAACAAGTTCAGAATTAACCTCCTTCAAAAACATATTATTACTCATACAACACCTCAACTGTTACAGAACCATACACAGCTATTGAGCGCGTACAAATCCACGAACTAATATTTTCGCGCACCAACCAAAAAGACGATAACAACACTTAGTCAACGCTCAAGGAGTTTGACAATGCGAAGACTCACCCTTGCAGTTACCGGCCTGCTCTTTGCAGGCTTATTAGGCGCGCCTGCCACTTACGCCAAGCCTGTTGAACCCGACGCGGATATACGTGCCCTGGCCTCCTCGCCCCAGTGGCTGACCACCAAAGTCTATATAGAGGGCGAGCCAGAAAACGACGTCAAGGCCCAGTACCCCGGCGTGGTGGGTATATCGATGTGGGACCCGCAGCGCAATCGTTATGAGTTCTTCTACACCGATACGGGGCGCTCGAAACACCCCGACGGCGGGGGCGGCTATTTCCTGGTCACTGGCGACAAACAGACCCACATCCTGGTGCCCGACCTTGGCCCGCACCGCACCATCGTCAGAAGGCTGGAAAAACTGGACAGCACCGAGTTCACGTATTCTCGCGAAGTCCCTCGCGACATGGTAGCGACCAACCCTCCCGTTAGAATTTACGTTGTACATGCCCCTTACACAGGGCCGATAAAGACTCACATGTCAAACTAGTTAAACACCTTCTTTATATCCAGCCATAAAAGCCAACAACAAACGAGGCACTTTATGATGAGTCCATATATTTCATTCAAATCGCTATTAATGCCTGCACTGCTGGCAGCCGTGCTGTTACCCAGCGCAACTACGGTACAGGCCAGCACGACACTGCCCACCCAAAACATCGCCGCCACGCCCGATAACACCGTCATGTTGACCGTGTTTCTTAAACACGACCAATCACGACCGCTCAGCGAATTGAAAGCCCAGCTGGCCAAGCAGGAGTTTCACAAAGTCTTCCCGCCGGAAGGTGTCGAAGTCGTCAGCTGGAATATCACCATGGGCATCGGGCAAGTCATCGTGCTGCGTTTACCGGCGTCGCGCCTGGCTCAAGTCAACCTGGCCATCGAGAACACGGCGTGGGGTGTCTACAAGACAGAATTCTTCCCGACATACGATTTCATGCCGATCGCGCAAAGAGAGCGAGCCCAGGCACGGCAAACGGGGACTGCGCAGTAGCTGGCGCACTCGCTAAGTGGCCGAGGTGCCCAGGTTTGGATTGCGCAGCTCGCTTTGTATGGCGTTCTGCGCAATAGCCAGTTTTTCTAACAATTCAGAGGTTTCGTGGGCCGTCAGCGCCATAAGTGGGACGTCCCAGTCAGAGTTCTTGATGACATTTATCCGAAAACCACCCGCCTCATCAAATTCTGGGTACCAACCCACATCCAGTAACAATCCCCCGGCGAACTCCACCTGGAGCATATCTTCCTTTAACAGATCGACCTGCTTGGCCACTGCAATATCCTGCAGGTGCGACAGATCGTCATGGGTGACTGTGCCACCGGTAAAGTTAAGCGAGATCAATTTGTTAACCTCCTGAATTCCTGTTCAGAAATCGGGTGACCATGAATAGCACCAGCGCTGAGCTCTATCCGTACCCAGCGGCTGAGTTTGCCATGGCTGGCCCCAATGCAGTGGGAGAACTCCATCACTTTCCAAGGTTTTCCTTGCGCAAAAAAGCGGGCGCGGATGGACGGCCTGTAAAATCAGACAGGCCTTACGAGCGAAGAAATTTTTCCACCGCAATAAAACGCTCTGTCTTACAAATCCCGCATACTCATGCTCTCAAACCCTTCAGGAAGAGCCTTGCGATGCCCACCACTGTTCTGGTCCTGGTTGAAACCATCAACGAATACCTGCAAATCATCGAAAGCAGTGACTTTCATGTGATCCTGGCGCCGACGCCCGCTGAACGCGCCCAGGCGATCAAGAGCCATGGTGGGCAGATCCAGGCTGTGCTGACCCGTGGCCCGCTGGGGCTGTACGCCGAGGAAATCGCCGCGCTGCCCCTGCTGGAGATCATCTGCGTGATCGGTGCCGGCTACGAGCATGTGGACCTGCAGGCGGCGAGCAACCGTGGGATTGTGGTTACCAACGGCGCCGGCGTGAACGCCCCTTCGGTGGCCGATCACGCCATGGCATTGTTGCTGGCGCTGGTGCGTGGCATTCCCCAGACAGATACGGCGGTACGGCGCGGCGAATGGCCGAAGGTGATGCGCCCTTCCCTCAGCGGTAAACACCTGGGGATTGTCGGGCTGGGCGCGGTGGGCATGGAGATTGCCCGGCGCGCCGCCCTGGGGTTCGGCATGGAGGTGAGTTATCACAACCGCCAACCCCGCGATGACGTGGATTACACCTACTGTGCGACGGCCGTGGAGCTGGCGCGCACCTCGGACTTCCTGGTGCTGGCCACGCCCGGCGGTGCCAGCACTCGCCACCTGATCGACCGCCACGCTCTGGACGCCCTGGGGCCGCACGGTTTTCTAGTCAATATTGGCCGCGGCAGCGTGGTGGTGACCGCCGACCTGGTCGCCGCGCTGGAACAGCGACGCATCGGCGGCGCCGCGCTGGACGTGTTTGACGACGAACCCGCAGTGCCCGATGCCCTCAAGCGCCTGAGCAATACCGTGCTGACGTCCCACGTGGCCGGGCTGTCCCCGGAAGCGGTCCATGACACGGTGCAGCGCGTCGCTGACAACCTGGTGGAATACTTCGCCGGCCGCCCCGTGCTTACACCGGTGGCCTTGCCAGCGCCTGCAAAATGACCGATCAGGCACGCTGATCACGCTTCAACACGCTAACCTATTAAGCCGCCCCGACCTTGTCGCTGGGCGGCTGTGCGCATTAG
Source organism: Pseudomonas sp. AP42 (assembly GCF_001728935.1). NCBI lineage: Bacteria > Pseudomonadati > Pseudomonadota > Gammaproteobacteria > Pseudomonadales > Pseudomonadaceae > Pseudomonas > Pseudomonas sp. AP42. The sequence goes on along the minus strand of NZ_LYSO01000118.1, from coordinate 13,790 downwards.
ATTAGGAAATAGTCCAAGGCCTTTAGAATAAGCAGAAGGGATAAGCATGGCGCTGAACGACCAATCGACCCAGATACGCCCAGGCGAAGAACTTGATGCCAGCCTGATCGATCCCTACCTCAAGGCCCATATCCCGGGCTTGGATGGCACGCCCACCATCAGCCAGTTTCCGGGCGGTGCGTCGAACCTGACCTACTTGCTGGAATACCCAGGCCAGGAATTTGTGCTGCGTCGCCCGCCGTTTGGCCACAAGGCCAAGTCTGCCCACGACATGGGCCGCGAATACCGCATTCTCAACCAGCTTAAAGATGGCTTCCCGTACTGCCCCAAAGCCTACGTGCACTGCACCGATGAATCGGTGATCGGCGCCGAGTTCTATGTGATGGAGCGCGTCAACGGCATCATCCTGCGGTCCGACCTGCCGGCTGAACTGGGCCTGGACGCCACCCGCACCGAAGCCTTGTGCAAGAGCTTTATCGACAAGTTCGTCGAGTTGCACCAGGTCGATTACACCGCCTGCGGCCTGGCCGACCTGGGCAAGCCCGAAGGCTATGTGGCGCGGCAGATTCGCGGCTGGGGCGAGCGCTATGAAAAAGCCCTGACGCCCGATGCGCCAAAGTGGGAGGCGGTACGCGCCTGGCTCAACGACAAGATGCCAGCCGATCACCCCACCTCCAGCATCGTGCACAACGATTACCGCTTCGACAACGTGATCCTCGACCCGCACAACCCGATGCAGATCATCGGCGTGCTGGACTGGGAGTTGACCACCCTGGGCGACCCGCTGATGGACCTGGGTAACACCCTCGCCTACTGGATCGAGGCCGCGGACCCGGCCCCGGTGCAACTGATGCGCCGCCAGCCGAGCAACGCCCCCGGCATGCTCACCCGCCGCCAGTTTGTCGACTACTACGCCGAGCGCTCCGGCATCCAGGTCGATAACTTCGATTTCTACTACACCTACGGCCTGTTCCGCCTGGCCGGGATTGTGCAGCAGATCTACTACCGCTTCTTCCATGGCCAGACCCAGGACAAACGCTTTGCGCAGTTCATTCACATGAACAAGCTGCTGGAGCAGATGAGCCTGAATGTCATCGGCAAATCAGCGCTCTGAGTGCAACTACAAGGAACCCTCATGTCCAAGACCAACCTGTTCGACCTCGACGGCAAGATTGCGTTTGTTTCCGGCGCTAGCCGTGGCATCGGTGAGGCCATCGCCAAGTTACTGGCCCAACAAGGCGCCCATGTGATTGTCTCCAGCCGCAAGCTGGACGGCTGCCAGCACGTGGCTGATGCGATCATCGCCGACGGCGGCAAAGCCACGGCCATTGCCTGCCATATTGGTGAAATGGAGCAGATCACCCAGGTGTTCGCCGGCATTCGCGAACAGTTCGGCCGCCTGGATATTCTGGTCAACAACGCCGCCACCAACCCGCAGTTCTGCAACGTACTGGACACCGACCTCGGCGCGTTCCAGAAAACCGTCGACGTGAATATCCGTGGTTACTTCTTCATGTCGGTGGAAGCCGGCAAGCTGATGCGCGAGAACGGCGGCGGCAGCATCATCAACGTGGCCTCGATCAACGGCATCTCGCCGGGTGTGTTCCAGGGCATCTACTCGGTGACCAAGGCCGCCGTGATCAACATGACCAAGGTATTCGCCAAGGAGTGCGCGGCGTTCGGTATCCGTTGCAACGCGTTGCTGCCGGGCCTGACCGATACCAAGTTCGCCTCGGCGCTGGTCAAGAACGATTCGATCCTGAAAGTTGCCCTGGCGCAGATCCCGCTCAAGCGCGTGGCCGACCCCAGCGAAATGGCCGGCGCGGTGTTGTACCTGGCCAGTGACGCATCGAGCTACACCACGGGCGTTTCGCTCAACGTGGACGGTGGCTTCTTGTCCTGACCTCACCTGGGTTTTTTCAGATCGATTTGCGCGTAACCTTGGCGCAGATCGATCTGTCCCAGGATGAAACATGGAACTGCACCTCGTCATTACCGGCCGCAAGGACCTGGCTGCCCAGCTTTATCAGCAATTGCGCCAAGCCATCGCCACCGGGCGGCTGTCGGCGGGCGCGCAACTGCCCCCCAGCCGACTGCTCGCCGAACAACTGGGCATCTCGCGCAAGACGGTATCCGACACCTACGCCACCTTGACCTACGAAGGCCTGCTGATTGGCAAGATCGGCCGCGGCACCTTCGTCAACGCGTGGGCGCCACAACCCGATCGCGTGCAAACCGCCACCGACCTGGCGTGCGCCGCCAACCTGGGGAAATGGGCGGCATTGCCCTCGCCCATGGGCCACCCCGCCCGTGAAGACATCCTGCGCTACGAATTTATCGGCGGCGCGACCACACGCCACCACTTCCCCCAGGACGAATGGCGGCGTTGCACCCAGGATGCGTTGCGTCGTATCGCCCAGAACAGTGGTTTTTACAGCCAGCCAGAAGGCGTGCCCGCCCTGCGCGAAGCCATCGCCGGACATATCGCGTTTTCTCGCGGGGTCAAATGCGGGGCCGGCGATATCGTGGTCACCAACGGCGCACAGCAGGCGCTGGACCTGATTGCCCGCGTGGTGCTTGAGCCCGGCAGCCTGGTCGCGATGGAAGACCCAGGCTACAGCCCCGCACGCCAATTGTTCGTCGCGATGGGCGCCAATGTTGCCAGTGTGGCCGTCGACAAAGAAGGCCTGCAGGTCGACCAGATCCCGGATGGCACCCGCCTGATCTATGTGACGCCGTCCCACCAATTCCCCCTTGGCATGCCCATGAGCCAGGCGCGGCGCGAGGCCCTGCTGGACCGCGCCATTGCGCTCGGCGCGATCATCATTGAAGACGATTACGACAGCGAATTCCGCTACGAAGGCCGCCCCACTGACTCCCTGCAAAGCATGGATACCCGAGGCGTGGTTACCTACGTCGGCACCTTCTCCAAAACCCTGTCGCCGGAGTTACGCCTGGGCTATGCGGTGCTGCCGCCGGCCATCTACGGTGCGGTGCTCAAGGCCAAGAAATTGACCGACCAGCACAGCGCTACCTTGCCGCAGTGGGCACTGGCCAAGTTCATCAGTGAAGGTTACCTGCTCAAGCATATTCGTCGCTGTCACAGCCTCTATGCGGGGCGTCGCGAACGCATACTCCAGCGTCTGGCGGGCGATCTGTCGCCGTGGTTCGAGGCAGTACCGACGGTGGCGGGCTTTCACCTGGCGGCACTGTGCAAGGTGCCGGTGAATATTCCCTTACTGATGGAACGGGCGCGTGAGGTCGAGGTGGGGTTGTACCCCCTGGATGTGTTCTTTCACGACCTGCCGGTGCGCTCGGGGCTGATTCTGGGGTTCGGCGCCATCGAGACCCTGGACATTGACCCGGCGCTGGACAAGGTTCGCGATATTCTCTTGCAGATTGGCTAGGCGGTTTTCCGGCGCATTGGTCATTGGTGGCGGGCCCTCTGCGGCGTAGGGTGAAGCGGTCTTGAACTCGATGGAACCCTCATCATGAAACGCTTGTTCGCTGCCACACTGATGCTCGCCTCCCTCAGTGCATTTGCCCACGACCCGGTCTACAACCAGGAAACGCTCAAGGTGCTGCAAGAGCACGCCTTGACCAACGTGCCGGGCAAGAAAACCACCATGCTCACCGTGGACTACGCCCCCGGCCAAGCCACCGTGCCCCACAGCCACACCGGCACCGCCGTGGCGTATGTGCTCGAAGGCCAGATCACCTCGCGGGTCAATGATGAAAAGGCGATTACCTACAAAGCCGGGCAATCGTTCTACGAACCGGCCGGCTCGCGGCATTTTGAGTCGAGCAATGCCAGCCAGACCCAACCGGCCAAACTGCTGGTGGTGATGGTGCTGGATGAAAAGGCTGAGGTACTTACCCCGCTTCCCAAATAATCAGCAACACCACAAAACCCCTGTGGGAGCGGGCTTGTGTGGGAGCGGGCTTGCTCGCGAATGCGGTATGCCAGTCACAGATGTGCTGCCTGAGCTACCGCTTTCGCGAGCAAGCCCGCTCCCACAGTTTTACTCTGCTCTGCCAGTGATTCAGGGGCGTTTGAACTGGCGCCGTAGGTGTTCAATGCGCGTGCGGCACTCGCAACCCTCCAGATGATCATTGACCATCCCCATCGCCTGCATCAACGCATACATCGTGGTCGGACCGACAAAGGTCCAGCCGCGCTTCTTCAAGGCTTTGGATAACCGTAACGAAGCGGGTGACGTTGGATTGGCCGTCCAGTAAGCCATATCCACCACTGCCGGCCGCTCTTCTGCGCAGGGCTCAAACGCCCACAGCCAGCGCGCCAGCGAGCCGGTTTCCTGCACCAGTTCACAGGCCCGGCGTGCATTGTTGATAGCCGAGACGATCTTCGCCCGGTTGCGCACAATGCCCGGGTCGCTCATCAACCGCTCGGTGTCCGCCTCGCCGTACTGCGCCACCCGGCAAAAATCAAAGCCCTCGAACGCCTGGCGAAAGTTTTCGCGCTTGCGCAGGATGGTGATCCACGCCATCCCCGCCTGAAAACCCTCCAGGCAGATCTTCTCGTACAGCGCGATGTCATCCGCCACCGGCACGCCCCACTCGTGGTCGTGGTAATGCAGGTACGCAGGCGCTGCGGTGCGCCAAGCGCAATACACGCGCCCTGCTTGGTCGGTTGTCAGCCCTGGTTGGTCCATCCGTCACCTCGTATGCCGAAGGCGATGATACGCAAAAAAAATTAATCCCCGCCAACCGCTCAAGCATCGTGCTTACCGACCAACTGGTCAGACCGGGACCTGCCAACCGCCAAATATTTGCTTGTGATTTGAAAAAAACCGAGCGTAGACTGGCCCCGCACTGGACTTACCGGTAAGACCACAACAATTAAGCCCTGGAACCACCAGGGCACCGAATAGAGATCCCTCCCATGCTCAGATGGTGCTCGCGTTCGATTTTCCTGCAAGTCGTGATTGGCCTGATGCTCGGCATCGCCTGCGGCCTGGCCCTTCCCGAATTCTCCTCGCAACTCAAACCCTTGGGTGACGGCTTTATCAAGCTGATCAAAATGCTGATTGGCCTGATCGTGTTCTGCGTGGTGGTCAGCGGTATTTCCGGCGCGGGCGACTTGAAGAAGGTCGGGCGCATCGGCCTCAAGTCGGTGATCTATTTTGAAATGCTGACCACCGTCGCCCTGGTGCTCGGCCTGATCATGGCCTTCAGCACCGGCATTGGTAGCGGCGCCAATATTCACCTGGAGCAACTCTCTTCCGCTGGCTTGAATGAACTGGCCGACAAGGGCCAGCACATCCGCGGCACCAGCCAGTTCCTGATGGAGTTGATCCCCAATTCGGTGGTCGGCGCCTTTGCCGATAACAACGTGCTGCAAGTGCTGTTGTTCTCGGTGCTGTTCGGCAGCGCGCTGAACCTGGTGGGCGAAGCGGCCAGCGGCATCTCGCGGCTGATCAACGAATTGAGCCATGTGATCTTCCGCATCATGGGCATGATCGTGCGCCTGGCGCCGATTGGCGTATTCGGTGCCATCGCCTTCACCACCAGCACCTATGGCCTGGACTCGCTGCAACACCTGGGCAGCCTGGTGGGGCTTTTCTACCTGACCTGCTTTGCCTTCGTGGCGGTGATCCTCGGGCTGGTGATGCGCCTGTCGGGCCTGCGCATGTTGCCGCTGCTCAAGTACCTGCGTGAAGAACTGCTGATCGTGATGGGCACCGCTTCGTCGGATGCGGTGTTGCCACAGATCATGCGCAAGCTGGAACACCTGGGTATCGGCAGCTCCACCGTGGGCCTGGTGATTCCCACAGGCTACTCGTTCAACCTCGACGGTTTCTCCATCTACCTGACCCTGGCTATCGTGTTTATCGCCAACGCCACCGGCACACCGCTGTCGATGACCGACTTGCTGACCATCCTCCTGGTATCGTTGATCACCTCCAAGGGCGCCCATGGCATTCCAGGCTCGGCATTGGTGATTCTGGCGGCAACGCTCACGGCGATCCCGGCGATTCCTGTGGTCGGCCTGGTGTTGGTGCTGGCGGTGGACTGGTTCATGGGCATCGGTCGGGCGCTGACCAACCTGATCGGCAACTGCGTGGCCACCGTGGCAATTGCGCGCTGGGAAAAAGACATTGATATCCAGCGCGCCAACAAGGTGCTCGACGGCCAGCAAGGCTATGCCTTCCAGGCCAAGAAGCCGGTGCTGCCGGCGCATCAGGAGTTCTAACCCCTCTTATGAGCGGCACAGATCAAATGTGGGAGCGGGCTTGCTCGCGAAAGCGGTGGTTCAGCTTACAAATCCAGTGACTGACACACCGTATTCGCGAGCAAGCCCGCTCCCACATTTTGACCACCGCCCGCTTGGCAATCGTATGAACAACATCAAGGAGCGCACGACGTGATCAGCACCTCAACCGTCGTCAATTCAGTGGTAGAAAAACTGCGCACCGCCTTGGCGCGAGGCCAGTGGCGCCGCGGTGAAATGCTGCCTGGCCAGCGTGAACTGGCCGAACAGCTGGGCATCAGTCGCCCGAGCCTGCGCGAGGCGGTGATCGTGCTGGAGACCCTCGGCCTGGTGCGCTCCATGCCGGGCAAAGGCGTGGTCGTGCTGGAAACCAGCGTCAGCGAGCCGCAATCGAGCGACGCCGTGGCCGATGCCAGCCTCGAGGACATCCTGCAACTGCGCTACACCCTCGAACCTTTCATCGTCGGCCTGGTGGCCCAGTCCATCAGCAGCAAGGAAATCGGCCAACTGCGCCTGACCCTGATGGACATGCGCGAGGCTCTCGATGCAGGCGATGCCGAAGCCGGCATGAACGCCTATATCGACTTCCATGAAGAGCTGTTCGCCCTGACTTCCAACCCGATCTTTCAGAACGTGGTGCAGCAAACCAGCACCGCGCTCAAACAAAGCGCCCAGGTGTTGCGCAACTCGCCAGAACACCTGGCCGAACGCCTGCAAGAAAACGAAGCCGTGGTACGCGCTATCCGCAACAAGAACAGCGCCCTGGCCAGTGCCGAAATGCGCCGGCACATCCTGCAGGAAGGCCTGCGCATGGGCATTCGCTTGAATATCCCGGACGACCATCTGGGCAGTTGATTTTCGGAGACCGGCCATGAACGCTCACGCCCTGCAACGCAATTGCACCCTCACGTCCTTACGCTGGACGCCCGAAAAAAAGCCCTCGGTGGACGACATCTACCCACGCTTGTTCGACGCCATCCTTGAGCAACGCATTGCGCCCGCCAGCCGCTTCACCGAAGAAGGCCTGGGCGAGCTCTTTGGCGTGAGCCGCAGCGTAATTCGCCGGGTGCTGGCCAAGCTGTCCCATCAGCAAGTGGTCATCCTGCGCCCCAACCAGCGCGCCCAGGTCGCCGCGCCGGATGCCCAGCACACACGGCAGATCCTGGAAGCCCGGCGCCTAACCGAGATCACCGTGGTGCAACTGGCCTGCGCCCAGGCCACCGCGATGCAGATTCGCCAACTGCGCGAGCTGATTGCCCAGGAGCGCGACGCCATTGAGCGTGACCAGCGGGGGCCGGCGATCCGGTTTTCCGGAGAGTTTCATCTGCAACTGGCGCACATGGCCGGCAATGCGCCACTGGCCCAGTTTCTCAACAGCCTGGTGCCGTTGACGTCGTTGATCATTGCGCAATTTGAAGCCAAGGCCTGCACCTATTGCGCGTGGCAGGAGCATGTGGCGATTGTGGATGCCGTGGAACAGCGCGACTCCACCACCGCAGTAGCGCTGATGACGCAACACCTGGATCACCTAGAGCGCAAATTACTCAAACACCACTAACCTCGAGCGTACGAAGATCAAAATGTGGGAGCGGGCTTGCTCGCGAATGCTGTGAGTCAGTTAACACATACGTGTCTGATGCACCGCATTCGCGAGCAAGCCCGCTCCCACACTTGCCCCTTGTTGTTTGATAAATGGTGTGCCAATAAAAAGCCCCCGCATCTCACGATACGGGGGCTTTTGGTTTAGCGAGGCATCAAGCCGGTTGCAACACCGACTGACCACTCAACGCCAGGTCCAGCAACTCACGGTTGGCCACCGCGTACATGGCGTAGTCCGTGCCCACTGCAGCACGAATTTCCACCATCATGGCGCGCCAGCGATCCGCCATGTCCTGGTGCTGCTCAAGCCACAGGGCCACGCGGGCTTCCATGTCTTGTGGCGCATCGGCCATTTGCAGGACCGAGATGGTGATCGCCCGTTGCTGCCAGTCCACGTCATCGCGGAAGGCTTCGCGGGCCTGGGCCTGCCAGTTGTTGGCCACTGGCAGATCGCTGATCTGCTGCAGGTACCACGGCAGGTCCAGGGCGCTGCCGACGGCGAAGTAGGCCTTGGCCACTTCGGCGGCGTCATGCCCGGTCACGTCGGCGGCTTCGATGATCGGCAGCAAGGTGTACAGGTGGGTAGTGCCTGCAACCATGCGTGCCAACAACTCCGGTACGCCGGCCTGGGTGTAGGCCTGGTAGCGGTTCTGCCAGCCTTCGCGGGTCGGGCCTTCCAGCAGTTCGTCGAGCTTCAGGCCCAGCGCGGCCAGGTGCGGACCGAAGTGCGCGGTGTCACGCCCGGCGTCTTGCTCGTTGCGACGGCTGCGCAGGAACCAGCGCGTAGCGCGACGGCCCAGGCGCATCAGTTCATCCATCAGCTCCAGTTGCACGTCAGCGGAAACCTGGTGGTCCAGGGCTTCAATCTGACGGAACCAGTGCGGGAGATGGAAGATGTCCCGCACGATCACATACGCGCCCGCCACGTTCGCCGGGCTCATGCCGGTCGACTCTTTGAGTCGTTGAACGAAGGTGATGCCCATGTGGTTGACCAGGTCGTTGGCGATCTGGGTGCTGACGATCTCGCGCTTCAGACGGTGGCGACGCATGGCTTCGCCGAACTTGGCCACCAGGCTCGGTGGGAACGCGGTCTCCATGTCACGGGTCAGGTACTCGTCATCCGGTACCAGCGACTTGAGCAACGCTTCCTTGAGGTCGATCTTGCTGTAGGAAATCAGCACCGACAGTTCCGGACGGGTCAGGCCCTTGCCGCTGGAGGCGCGCTCGGTGAGCTGCTCTTCGGTGGGCAAGTACTCGATGGCACGGTCCAGCTTGCCACGGCCTTCCAGGTCGCTCATCAGGCGCTTGTACTCGGCAGCACGCTCGTAAGCCTTGCGCGCGGCCAGGGACAGGGCCTGGGTCTGCTTGTAGTTGTTGCCCAACACCAGGTTGCCGACTTCGTCGGTCATGCTCGCCAGCAGCTGGTTGCGCTGCTTGTCGGTCATGTCACCGGCCTGCACCACTTCGTTGAGCAGGATCTTGATGTTCACTTCGTGGTCGGAGCAATCCACGCCACCGGCGTTGTCGATGAAGTCGGTGTTGGAGCCGCCGCCATTGAGGCCGAATTCCACACGCCCCAGCTGGGTCATGCCGAGGTTACCGCCCTCGCCCACTACCTTGCAGCGCAGCTCGTTGCCGTTGACGCGCAACGCGTCGTTGGCCTTGTCGCCCACATCGGCATGGCTCTCGGTGCTGGCCTTGACGTAAGTACCGATACCACCGTTCCACAACAGGTCCACCGGCGCCTTGAGCAAGGCGTTGAGCAGTTCGGTCGGGGTCAGCTTGTCAGCCTGGATGTCGAAGCGTTCTTTCATCTGTGGCGAGATGGCAATGCTTTTCGCGCTGCGCGAGAAGATACCGCCGCCTTCGGACATGATGCTGGTGTCGTAGTCGGTCCAGGCCGAACGCGGCAGTTCGAACAAACGCTTGCGCTCGACGAAGCTGGTGGCCGGGTTCGGGTTCGGGTCGATAAAGATATGCAGGTGGTTGAACGCTGCGACCAGTTGCAGTTTGTCCGACATCAACAAACCGTTACCGAACACGTCACCGGCCATATCGCCGACGCCCACCACGGTGATGCTGTCTTCCTGCACGTTGATGCCGCGCTCACGGAAGTGACGCTGCACACCCACCCACGCGCCCTTGGCGGTGATGCCCATTTTCTTGTGGTCGTAACCGGCCGAACCACCGGAAGCGAACGCATCGCCCAGCCAGAAGCCGTAGTCGATGGCAATGCCGTTGGCGATGTCGGAGAAGGTCGCAGTGCCCTTGTCCGCCGCCACCACCAGGTACGGGTCATCGTCGTCATGGCGCACGACGTTGGCCGGCGGCACGAGGGCGCCGTCTTTCAGGTTGTCGGTGATGTCCAACAGGCCGGAGATGAAGATGCGGTAGCAGGCGATGCCTTCGGCCGCGATCTCGTCCCGGCTGCCGCCCAGTGGCAGGCGACGCGGCAGGAAGCCACCCTTGGCGCCTACCGGCACGATCACCGAGTTCTTCACTTGCTGGGCTTTTACCAGGCCGAGCACTTCAGTGCGGAAGTCTTCTTCACGGTCGGACCAGCGCAGGCCGCCACGGGCCACGTTACCAAAGCGCAGGTGCACGCCTTCGACCCGTGGCGAGTACACGAAGATTTCAAACTTCGGCACGGGCTTGGGCAGCTCAGGGATGGCACGCGGATCGAACTTGAAGCTGAAGTACGACTTGTTCTGGCCGTTGGCATCGGTCTGGTAGAAGTTGGTGCGCAGGGTGGCCTTGATCAGGTCCAGGTAGCGACGCAGGATGCGGTCTTCGTTGAGCACCTGGACGTCGTCCAGGGCGCTGAGGATCGCTTGCTCCAGGCGTTGCTGCTTGTCTTCCAGGTCGTCGGCAGTGAGCTTGCGCGCCAAGTAGAAACGGGTCTTGAACAACCGGGTCAACTCGCGGGCGATGTCGGTGTGGTTGTTCAGGGTGCTGGCGATGTAACCCAGGTCGAAGCCCAGGCGAATCTGCTTCAGGTAACGGGCATAGGCACGCAGCAGCGCCACGTCGCGCCATGGCAGGCCGGCGGTGAGGACCAGGCGGTTGAACGCATCGTTCTCCGCATCGCCATGCACGATGTGCACGAACGCATCCTGCAGGGTGTCGTTGAGTTGCTGGATATCCAGGTTCACGCCTTCGGCGGCGATGAACGCAAAGTCATGGATCCAGAACTCACGGCCATTGGCGTGACGCAGGCGATACGGGAACTCGCCCAGCACACGCAGGCCGAGGTTTTCCAGGATCGGCAGCACGTCGGACAGCGCCAGCGGCGTATCGGCGTGGTAGAGCTTGCAATGCAGCTCGCGCTGGCCGGAAACCTGGCCCAGCGGCTGATAGAAGCTCATCACCAGCGGGTTGGCTTCGGTCAGGCTGTTGAGGTGCTGCATGTCGACCACAGCCGAATGCGCGGCGAAACGCTCGCGGTAGCCAGCCGGGAAGCCTTTGGGGAAATCCGCCAGCACGTTGGTGCCCTGGGCTTCGCCGAAGCTTTCCACTACCAGGCTGGCGTAGTCGTCCTGCCAGCTGCGGCAGGCCTGAACCACTTCTTTTTCCAGTTGCAGCGGGTCGATGTCCAGGCGGTTCTTGGGGTCAACCCGCAGAATCAGTTGCACACGGGCCAGCACGGACTCGGAGAAGAAGGTCCAGAACTCGCAGTCCGAAGCCTTCAGACGGTCCATCAGCACTTGCTGGATCTTCTGGCGCACTTCGGTGGAATAGATGTCCCGTGGCACGTAGGCCAGGCAGTAGCAGAAACGACCGTACGGGTCTTTGCGCAGGAACACGCGGATCTTGTTGCGCTCCTGGATCTGCACAATCGACATCACGGTGCTGAACAGCTCGTCGACCGGGGTCTGGAACAGGTCGTCACGGGGCAATACTTCAACCACTTGGGCAAGCTCTTTACCCAGGTGCGCCTTGGCCTGGAAGCCCGAACGACGTTCGATTTCCGCGACCTTGCGACGGATATAAGGGATCACCCGCACGCTTTCGCCGTACACCGAAGAGGTATACAGGCCCATGAAACGGTGTTCCTTGATGACCTTGCCGTCGGCGCTGATCTCGCGAATCGACACATAGTCCGGGTAAGCCGGGCGGTGCACGCGGCTTGGGTGGGCGGCCTTGGCGAACGACAGCACGGTCGGCTCACGCAGGTAGGCCACGGCGTAGTCTTCGATGCGCAGGTCTTCGGCAGTGAGGCCGGCACGCAGCAGCTTGGTCAGACCGAGGAAGGAGCTGGCGTCATATTCGATATGACCGCCGTCCGCCTCGTCACGTACCACAAACTCTTCGTAGCCCAGGAAGGTGAAGTGGTTACCCACCAGCCATTCGAGGAAGTTCTTGATCTCGGCTTTTTCTTCGCCGTCGATGGCGAACGCACTGGCGTCGATACCGGCCAGCAGGTCCTGGACCTTGGCTTTCATCGGTTCGAAATCGGCCACAGCCACGCGCACTTCGCCCAGCACCTGCTCAAGCTCCTTGCTCAGCACGTTCAGTTCGGCGGCGTTGGCGCAGCGGTCGATCTCCAGGTACATCAGCGATTCTTGCAGGATGCCTTCGCCCTGGGTGCCCTTGGGCAGGATTTCCAGCAGCTCGCCCTTGCTGCCACGACGCACGCTGAGCACGGTGGTTTGCAGGGTATGGATGCTATAGCCACGGCGATTCAGCTCGGTGCGTACCGAGTCCACCAGAAAGGGCAGGTCATGGTGCAGCACTTCAACCGCGGTGTGGGTCGACTGCCAGCCATGACGTTCGTAATCGGGGTTGTAGACCCGCACTTGCGGTTGGGTGTGATCAAAGCGCTCAAGCAGGCGCCAGGCAGACAGGGTGCAACCGGCCAGGTCGGAAAGGCGACGCTGGGTCAGTTCGTCCAGGGAAATGATGCCGAAAAATTGTTCAGCGAACAGCGCCACTTGTGGCAGTGCCTGTTCACTGAGGTGCTGCGCCAGTGCCGCTTGCAGTTGATGCTGGAAGTCGGCCTTGCTGGCTGCGGTGAAGAACGCCATCTGTGGTACTCCGCTTGGGCTTGTTATTGATGAAAGCGTCGCGTGTTGTCCCCTTGCGGGGAGACCGTCAGCTCTGTTCGCTGGTGTGCTGACAAGCACCATAAACGAATCAGGGCGACAGGTGGGTGAAGCTGGACAAGACAGTCAGGTCACATACAACTTCCATACGGTATGCCCATGGCCAGGTGACGATACGACGGGCAGGTCAGGCGCCAGGCACAGGGCACATCCGTTGCGCAGCTTAACGAGTGTAGGAAGAGCGCTGCTTGCGACGCTGCGACATATTCGGTCATCGGTAAGCAGGGTGTCGGTTGCAACTTGGGCAACCCCGGATTTTCGGTAGAAAATCTTGCTACTTTGCACACCATCAGTACCAGAAATGACCGATCCGGTCCGTCAGGTCATGCCTGACTTCCGACACAGGATGAAGCACAAAATTCGCCGCGGTGGCACAATTGCCCTCCCCTACACAGGATTTCCCCATGCTGCAGCTGAAAACCGACGCCCTGATGGCCACCCCGTGCGACGACGAAGAAGACAACATGGCCATGCTGTGCTGTCACGGCAAGAACGGCGAAATGTTCATGCTCACCCGTTATCCGGATGAAGATGAAGTGGAGCTGACCTGGGACTACGAACCCTCGACCCTCGACGGGCTGAAAGTGACGTTGGGCGACACCACCTTATTGATCGAACTGGCGGCTGGCGATGCCGATGCCCTGGGTGGTAAGGACCAACTGGAGATCGCCCACAGCACCGCTGCGGCAGACATGGCCGAAGTGCAGGAAACGCTGCAGAACATCCTCACAGGCACCGGCACGTTCATTCGGATCTGAATGCACCGTAGATCCCATGTGGGAGCTGGCTTGCTCGCGAAGGCGGCCTGACAGTCAACACAGTTGGATTTGTACATATCCATTGCTGCGGTAACGGCC
>NZ_LYSO01000117.1:0-18516 GCF_001728935.1 Pseudomonas sp. AP42 | reverse complement strand
AGCGACTCGCTTCGCATCGTAGTTACCGCTGGTCGCTACCCTGTTGGGTAAATAATTCCACGCAAGCCAACCTCCTTAGCGATCAAGCCACGGGACACTCTCGGTTCAGCACCTCATCCACTAACAACTGCGCAATCTCAATCATCTGTACCACCGCCAGCACCTGCTTGCGGCCTGATCCGTCCAGATGTTCTGCACAGTCGTACGCACACACAGTCGCCGATTCCAGCATTTCGCTGGCGTTGCTCAGGGCAGCTTCGGTGCTGAGACCTGGACGGACAGTGAAGATGAGATTGGGTGGGGTGTGTGGGGTGTCATCCGAGGGATATGGCGGGGGATTTGGGGTGACTTTTTTCATGCAGTAAATCTCCATTCAGTTGGAGCTCACCATCTCCGCGACCAAGCAGAAGGGTGGCGAGCTGTACGCAGGTTGGTCGACCAGGGAATGGAAACCCGGCAGGGCCCGAAGCCCTCCCACGCACAGCTCGCCATAACGCGAACACAATAATGCCGCTTGCGCGGCACCGTGCGCCATTCTAATCCAGGCGACCAAGCCTGATCGCTGATGAGCAGCGACTGCGAAAGGCTAACGATGCGTTATAGCAACTGCAAGCCACATAGATCGTAGGAAAAGTCCCATTAAACTCTGGGTTTGAACCTGCTGCCACGTTGCTGGGCGCTCCTTCGCCTTTTGGTCAGCATTGACGTGCCAGCCTTATGGGTGGGTGTCCAGTCCTGACTAATGCTCACATCTGTATCGGGACCGGACAGTTAAAGCTCTCAATCAAAATTGCGGTGCGCTCATATGCGTTCGCCCGCCACAACCCGCCTCACACCGACGCTGCCTCCTGTGCCTTCAATGTGCGCCGGGCGATGACAATGGCCAGCACCGCCAAGCTGAAGGTGGCCCAGGCCATCAGTTGAGTCCCTGCGACAAATGCCTGTATAGCGTTGCCCATGACTTCACTGGCCTGGTCGTGAGCCAGGGTGGCCGAAATTGCATGGGCGCCTGCCAAGGTTTCGCTTGCCAGGTGCATTTGCACCGGGGTCAAGAAGTCCGGTAGGTGCAGCGTGCCGCGGTAGTACGCCGTCACCAGGCCACCGAGCACGGTGGTGCCGAGTACTACCCCGACTTCATAGGCCGTTTCGCTGATGGCTGACGCGGCTCCTGCCTTGTTGGCCGGTGCGGCCGACAGGATCACGTCGTTAGAGACCGTGGCGATGGCACCCACGCCAATGTTCAACAAGGCAAACGCAACCACGATCACCGTCAAACTGCTGCCGAGGCTGGCGACCAGCAAAAACGCGCCGGCCGTGAAGGCCAGCAGGATGGGAATCAGGACATTGACCGATACGCGCTGGGCGATCGGGACTATCAGGATCCCCACCACAATCGCCATGAGCTGGCCCGGTATCAGCGCCAGGCTGGCGTTCAAGGGCGACATGCCCAGGACGATTTGCAGCAATTGCGTGGCAAAGAACACGAAACCGATCAGGAAGGCCAGGCTCATCAGGTTAATGGTCACCGAGCC
Organism: Pseudomonas sp. AP42; assembly: GCF_001728935.1. Classification (NCBI taxonomy): domain Bacteria; kingdom Pseudomonadati; phylum Pseudomonadota; class Gammaproteobacteria; order Pseudomonadales; family Pseudomonadaceae; genus Pseudomonas; species Pseudomonas sp. AP42. Next base: position 16,984 of record NZ_LYSO01000117.1, on the reverse strand, counting down.
GCTGAACGTCTTGTTGCGAAACAGGCTCAGGTCCATCAAGGGGGTAGGGAGGTGCAACTGACGGCGTACGAATTGCCAGCCGCTCACGATTGCAACGGCCAGTGTCGCCAGTGCCCAGGCATCCGGCCCTTCGCTGGCGACATGCTTGATGCTGTACACCAGGGCACTGAGGGCGACCATCGAGAGCACAATGCTGATGACATCCATCGGCCCCGAGGCGTCCGGCTCGGACTCAGGCAGCAGCCAGGGGCCGAGGATCAACAGAGGCACCAGCACCGGCACGGCCAGGAGAAAAATCGACCCCCAGTTGAAGAACTCCAGCAGTATGCCGCCGACCAATGGCCCAAGCGCAGAACCGACGGTCAAGGTGGTTGCCCAGATCGCCACGGCCAGGCGACGCTCTTCCCGGTCGTCGAACACTGAGCGAATCAACGCCAACGTTGACGGCATCAACATTGCCCCGAAGATCCCCATGCACGCCCGTCCCGCGACCAGCTGCGTGGCGGTGCTGGAATAAGCGGTCATCACCGACACCAGGGTAAACCCCAGTGAGCCGATCAGCAGGAGTTTGCGATGGCCTTTGCGATCACCCAGGCTACCCATGGAAATGAGCAACCCTGCCAGCACCAGTGAGTAGGCATCGATCATCCACAATTGCTGGCTGGCACTGGGGTGCAGGGCCTCGGCGATTTTGGGCAGGGCAAAACCCAGCACGGTGTTATCCACGGTCACCAGCAAGACTGGCAGCATCAATATTGCGAGCGCCAACCACCGGCGTGAGCGTGGTTGTTGTGTTACTTCATCAGCCGCTAAAGACATCACCGGCTCCTTCTTGGAAAAGTGGCGAGTTGTGAAAAAACACCTCGCCATTCCCTGGCGAGGTCATCGTTCAGTTCAGCAATGAAAACAGATGCTGGCAGTCTACGGCGCCTGCATTCAAGCGTTTGCCCAAGACCTTTGAAACACTCTGTAAATCGCTTCTGAAGCGCTCATAGTCCTGCTCCACGATGTTTTCCTGCAGGCGCTCCAGGCCCTGCACCAGCGCTTCACGCTGAGCGGTCGCCTGGTCGTTTTCCAGTTGTATGTCCCAATACACCTCGGGCGGGTTGACCAGGATGCGCGACAGCAGCGCCATCATGGTACGCATGGGCGGCGGCATGACCTCTGCCACGATGTCCAGGTCGACCGAAGATTGGGCCAGGGCCATGCCGAATCCGAGAATGGCTGCATGGGGCAAGGCCTGACACAGGGCCATCAGCTCATCATGCGCGGCGGGCGTCATTCGACGGACCTTCATCCCGGCCTCCATCAAATGCCGTTCGATGAAGGATTGCGGGGTTTGCACGTCTTCCACGCAGACCGCCACCGTGCGCCCCTGGACGGACAACTTGGGCGAAAACATGGGGTTGACGCCCACAAACCTTTGCTGCGGCGCCGCTGCTTTCAGTGCTTTGAAAAAGGGGCCCTGCACCGAGCAGGTGGGGATCATTACCGCGTCTGAAGGCAAGCACCGGGTCACCCAGGCAATCGCGCTGACCGCGACGCTTTCAGGCAGAGCGAACACCACGGCGATGGCGTCGCGAAAAACAGCCCCTGAATGATTGAACGGTTGAGTCACGTCCATTTCGTGAAACTCACAGTCGAAATCCGGCGGACGGCGATCCACGACGCGCACGATGTATCCGTATTGCTTGAGAATACGGCTGATCAGTGAGCCGATGAGGCCAGCGCCTCCTAATACGACTACTGCTTGGGTATTCATGTGTCGCTCCCTGCGCAAAAGCTGTAGTACGGCACGCTGGCCTTGACTAGCGTCTCTTCAAGTTCTTCTTTCGGGTCGGAGTGGGCGACGATGGCGCCACCAATGCCGAACTCAGCCTGTTGTTTATGCAATACCGCTGTGCGGATGACGATGCTCAGTTCCGCGCTGCCATTGAAGGAGATCCAGCCCAGCGCTCCGGAATAAACACCCCGTGCACAGGTCTCCAGCCCATCGATGATTTCCATCGTGCGCTTTTTCGGCGCACCGGTCATTGAGCCTCCCGGAAAGCACGCTCTGATGGCCTCCATTGACGAGATGTCGCTGCGTAGATGTCCACGTACCGTAGAGACGAGCTGGTGTACCGAGGAAAAACTCTCCACGGCGAAAATATTCGGCACATGCACACTCCCTGAACGGCACACGCGGTTCAGATCATGGCGTACCAGATCGACAATCATCAGGTTCTCGGCGCGATCTTTGGTCGAGGCGTGCAAGTCATCTCGCAGGCGCTGATCTTGCTCAGCGTCTTTGCTGCGTGCACGGGTGCCCTTGATGGGGCGGGACTCGATCAGGCCGCCTTCATCGATTCTCAAAAAGGTCTCGGGTGATGCGCTCAGCACGCTGAAGCTGTCGAAGCAAAGGTAAGCCCCATAAGGTACTGGGCTTGCTTCGCGCATTCTCCGATAGGCTGCGAGGGGCGCGCCGTCGTAGCTCATTCGCGCGCGGTTGGTCAGGCATATTTCATAGGATTCACCATCGGTGATGTATTGCAGCGACTGCTTGACCTTACGGATGTAACTGTCGGGGCTGTCTTCGAGTGATAGCTCAAGTTCATTCACTGCACCGGGGACAAAACGCCGTGTGTTCGTGGTGCTCTGAGGTGCTGGCATTGAGGTCAGCAACGTCGGCCACTGCGGGGGTTGGCCCGTCGCGCTTAACAGGCACTCGTAGACCTTTTGGTCATGGTGGTCGAAGACGAAGAAATGCGGCGCCAACATAAAGCCGGCATCCGGTTGCCCGGAGCGATAGACCTTGTTCCCGCCGGTCAGGGCCTTGAGTTCATACCCCAGGTACCCGACAAAACCACCCTTGAATTCAAACGGAAGGTATTGCGGGACTGCCACGTTGACCGATTCGATGAGCTGGCCGAGCAGGGTGAAGAAATCACCTGCCACATGCCTGCTGCCTTTGGGGCCTTCAAGTGTGAGGGTTTCGCTGTTGACGTCATAGGTTAGGCGAATAGCCCCTTGGGCCTGGCCGCTGCCCATGATTGAATAGCGCGCGTTGGGCCGTTCGGATTTTTCGCTGTCGAGCCAGAAAGCATGCTGATCATTGGCATAAAGCGTGGTGAACAGCGCCAATGGATCGCACGCAGCCGAATGGACTCGATAGGCCAATTGCAGGTTGAGCAAACCGCCTACCGCGACGTAGTGCTCCTTGGCCGATTGAGCACTGGCCGGGCTCTGTCGCGTCGGCACGCGCTGGCGCCCATTGTGCTCGAGTGCCATGCGGATGAAGTTACTGAGCAGCGCATGCCCATACTCCGAGTCGATGGACTCAGGATGGAACTGGACGCCCCAGATCGGACGGCTTTGGTGCTCGATCGCCATCACCACACCTTCCTCCGTCCACGCCGTGCAGCGCAGCTCCTCAGGCAGATGGGTACACATCAGGGAGTGGTAGCGCACCACTTCAAACTGCTCTGGCAGGTCGCGGAACAAACCACTGCCGGCGTGCTGGATTTTACTGCGGTAGCCGTGCACCGGGTTGGGCGCGTGGCCGACGGTTCCGCCAAGGAATTGGGCGATACCCTGGTGCCCCAGGCAAATGCCGAGCAAGGGTACCGGGGAGCGCAGGATAACCTGCCCGCACACGCCAAAATCCAGGTACTCGCCCGGGTGCCCAGGGCCCGGTGAAAGCACTACGGCATCGTATTGTTCAATGTGCAGGTGTTCGTACGCCACGCTGTTGGTGACGATATCGACGCACACACCTGTGACCTCGTACAGGTATTGGGCGATGTTCTGAGTGAAGGAGTCAAAATTATCAATCAGCAATATTTTCATGAGCGCTGCCCCTGGCCCAGGCGCTGCTGAATCAACCGCTCTTCCTGGTTGCAGGTTTCCTCGATGATCAGCTTGAACACCGACTGAACGTAATCGGGCCTCAAGCCGACTTTCGAGGCGTGGCTTGCGAGCTGATCCATCACTTGAACGATACGTTTGGGCTGCATCATGGGGATGTCATGGGCCGCCTTGAGTTCGGCGATCTCCATGCACACGCTCATGCGTTCGCCAAGCAGGTCGACCAAGTGGGTGTTGATCCGGTCCAACTGATCCCGCATGGGTTGCAGGATGGTGGACGGAGTTGCACGTGAAATTTGCTGGTGCCGTGTCATATTCATTCCTTTGATGTGTACGACGTAGTGCGGGTGTGTGAAGGGTCAGGCGGTGGCCTCGGGTAGCGCAGTGGCGTTCCATAAGCCTGCACGGGTGAGCTCGTTCAAGGCTTGGGCCAGTTGCCGGATATCGTGATCGCCGTGGCTGGCCGAAAAGGCGAAGCGCAGCATGGCTTTTCCCTTGGCGATGATAGGGTAGAACACCGGGAACATGAGGATGCCGTGGTCGCGCAGGATCCGGCAGGCTTGCAGGCCGTCTTCTTCGGTTTCGAAAAATGCGCCCCTGACCGGGGATTGAACCCCGGCGTTGAGCAGGCGATTGTGGGTCAGCGAATCAAACAGGCGCACGTTGCTCCACAGGCGGTCTTGCAGGCCGTCTATTTCGTCGCTCAGGTGAATCTTCGCGGCCGCCACGTTGGCGGCCAGCATTGGCACCATGATCGAGTGACCGAACACCAGGGGGTTGGCCAGTGTGTGTATCGACGGGATATCCCGCGGGTCACTCACCACCACAAACCCGCCCGCTCCGCCAAAGGCCTTGGACAAAGAACCGGCCAGGATCATGTTGTGCGGCAACTGGTTATCTACCGCCGCCAGGGCGTAGCCAGCACCATGACGCCCTGCGATCGAGATGCCGTGGGCATCATCCACATACAGGTAGCCTGCGGCGTCCGCCAGTTGGCGCGCGAGGTGCGCGATGGGCACCAGGCCGCTCATCGAGCCGATACCGTCGATCAACAGAATCGGCGTTTCCTGGCGATCAGCGCAGTGTTTCAAGGCCACGCTCATCGACTCCGGATCGGTGGCCTCGACACGGGACACTTCACCAAACTGCTGCAGAATGCCGCGCAGCACCTGCATCGAGGCGTGAGCGGTTTTATCGATCAACCAGTGGGCGCGCTTTTTGATCGGATAGCCCTTGAGCGAATTGCTGCCCAACAGTGGCAGTACGCCAAGGTGCACGCTGCTGGTGGAGGTGAACACGCTGACACCGCAGCCTTTATAGACGCGGCTGAGCAGCGACTCCAGTTCTGGCAAATAGACCGGGCGCATGGCACTGCGTGACGAGGACAGGTGCAGGCCAAAGGTGCCCAGTGCCTGGTGCGCCGCGTCGATCAGTGCAGGATGGGTTTCCAGGCCCAGATAAGAACAGGAAACGAACTCGGTGAACGTGCCGCCCTGCGCCAGGGTGATGCGCTTGCCTTCACGGCTCGCGACGGTGAGGCCCGTGAGGCCCTCCGCATAGGCACTCTCCAGGGCGCTGGTGGTGTTGTCGCGGCGAATGGTCATCCAGTCTGGTTTGGTGTGTGCATCCATGGCTTAAAAACTCCTATGCTTGAACAGCGTTCGATAAGCGGCCCACGGTCATGACGGACGTGCCTGTGGTGTCTGATGACTCACGGTCAATCACAGTGCTGACGTCAAGCAAGTGGTGCTGTTGGAACAACTCACGAACGGCGAATGCTTGATCCTCGCCGTGTTCGATCACCAGCCATCCCTCAGGTGTCAGCAAAGTGGTCGCCAAGGCGATGATGTGCCGTGTCAGGTCCAGGCCATCGGCACCTGAATAGACGGCCGCCGAGGGATGATGGCTGCCCCATTCGGGCTGTAACTGCGTTTGCCTAGGAACGTACGGCGGGTTGGCGACAATCAGCCCGACCTGGTGCTTGAAGCCAGCGAATGCAGGGGTTTCACGGATATCCGCCTGCATCGCGTTGACATGCACGTCGTGGGTGGCCAACCGGGCGATATTGCGTTTGAGGTAGTGGACAGCCACGTCTTCAAACTCCACGCAGGTCACCCGCAGGTCTGGCCGGCGCCGGGCGATGGCCAGGCCAATGGCGCCGCTGCCGGCGCATAGGTCCAGCACGCAGGTTCCCGTCGCCAGTCGGGCATCGTCCAGCCACTTATGAATCACCGTGCTGTGCGGGCGCGGAATAAATACGCCGCTGCCCACAACCAGGGGCAGGTCGTCGAACGCGACCGTGCCGACAATATGCCCCAACGGAATCCGATTGCAGCGCTCGCTGACCGCCAGCCTGAACTCATCCAGTGCGCGCTGTTTGTCGGCACGCACGATAAAGCGATCGACCAGGCTATCCAGGTCATTGTCCGGGTCCCACACGCCGGCCGCTTCCAGCTGCACGCGGGCCAGGGCGATCGCCTCCTGCTCCTGTTTACCCAGACTCATGACCACTCCTTGTAGTACTGCGCCAGCTTCACGCGCATGGACTCATAGAGGTAGGAGAATGCGACCAGCTCCGGAGGGGGAGTGAACGAGGGGTGCAGTTCATCGATCAGTTGCTGGTAATTGCTCGACAGTCCTTTATCGAGAATGGGCAGCCAGTAAGGTTTTACGTCCCAGCGATATTCATAACCGGTGGCAAACATCTGCTTGACGGTTTCGCCAACCGTCAGCTCGCGAGCAAGCCCGGTCAGTGGGGCGCGCACAGGGTTGAAGGTGCTCAAGTCCAGGCCGGTGCTCTTGACGCCGGTCAAACAGTCGGCGATGTAGGCTGCCAGCAGCGGCGATTGGTGCAGGCCATCACGGTATGTCCCGGTTGCCAGCCACAGCCCTTGCATGCCGCATTCGCCGATCAGAGGGAAGCCGTCGGCTGGAATGGGACGGTTGCCCACCTGGATCGAAATAATTTCGGCACTGTGCAGGTCAAGGTTCAATTGGTCGACGGCGCAATCGAGCAAAAACTGTACATCCGAAATCAGCGCATGGTGCTTGGGGCGCTCGGACAGGATATTGGTCGCGCCCAGGTACAGCACGCCGTCACCACGTGGCACGCAATGCAGGCCACAGGCAAACGCGCGATTGGGGGTGCGGATCACCGATTGGGGTAACGCCATGCCCTCAGGCAGCTTGACCAGAATGGACACGCCATATCCGCTGAACAACGGTGGGATTTTGTTGACGAGCGTGTCGAACTCGCTGAGCAGGTCCAGAGACTGAACACCGGCAGCCACTACCACCTTTTTCCCCCACAGCACCTCACCGCTGAGCAACTCCACCCCTGTGGCGACTGCGCCTTCGGCGATCACCCGGCGGGCGTTCTCATTGATCAAGGTGCCATGGTTGGCGAGCAGCGCGGCGTCGAGCTTTTCCAGTAGCAAGTGCGAATCAACGGCGTGTTCATTGGGGATAAACAGCCCGCGCAGCGGACGTACCAGATGATCCGGTGCCAGCCATTCCATGGCTCTTGGATCAATGGTTTCGTACTGTTCCCCATAGGCTTGCAGTGTGTGCTCGATGGCTTCGTAGTTGACCGTATCGACTTCGTCCATGCCGGCACTGTTGAGCAACACATGGGTGCCGCTGGCACTGAACAGCGGGGTGCTGATGCCGGAGTCGGCGGCCAGGCGTTCGGCCCAGGCGGGCCAGAGGTCTTGTGCCTGACGGTCCATATTGAGTTTGAGGCGGCCATGCTCGCTGGCCAACAGGCCGCTGGTGACTTCGCCAAAACAGCCATTCATGGCACCGGCTGCCTTGGATGCAGCGTTGGTTCGGGCGGTCTCACCGACCCGGCAAACCTTCAAGCCCCGTGAACTCAGTTCATACGCGATAGAACCGCCAATGGCGCCTGCGCCTACTACAATTACGTCGAACTCCATGTTCTAGATCCTTGTTTAAACTGTCAGCTGTAGGATGAAAAACATTCCCATGTAGGAACGTGCTGAGCTTTTTATAGATTGTGAGAAGGGGCGACCATCGAGCATTTGTTTCATGTTGTATCGTTGTTACAAATTCACATACTTACTCGAACAAGCCCGGAAAGCCTGGGTACAGGTACCGCGCGTGGTGCGCGGTGGGTCACACTCGGGTAATGTGGCCGGCGCCGGCCTGCAAGGGTCTGTTGGCTGGAAATACTTTCCCGCGCCTACGACGCTCGACGCGCGGGGAACTGACACCGGGGCGCCGTTACAGGTCTGAAGACAAGCGAAGAGGGTGTTTTGAATGGCGGGCAGGTTGATCTATCTCATCGGGCCATCGGGTTCGGGCAAGGACAGCCTGCTGGACGCCGCGCGCCCACGCCTGGTCGAGCGTGGATGCCGCATGGTGCGGCGGGTGATCACCCGGTCGGCGGAGGCGGTGGGTGAAGCGGCGCAAGGGGTGAGCCCCGAGCAGTTCGCGGCGATGGAGGCCGAGGGCGCATTTGCCTTGAGCTGGCAGGCGAATGGCTTGTCCTACGGTATCCCCAAGGACATCGACGATTGGCTGGCCGCTGGCGACGACGTCCTGGTAAACGGCTCCCGTGCCCACCTGGCGCAGACCCGCGAGCGATATCCGACCTTGCTGGTGTTGCTGCTGACGGTGGACCAAGCGGTGTTGCGCCAACGTCTGATTGCGCGTGGGCGCGAGTCGTTGGCGGACATCGAGGAGCGCCTGGCGCGCAATGCGCGGTTTACTGCCCAATTGATCGCAGGCCACGGCGCGGGTTTGTTCGTGCTGGATAATTCCGGCCCGCTGGCGCATACCGTCGAACGTTTGCTGTGCTGTCTGGACCATGGGCATAGCGTATGCGCCTGACCCCAATCCCGGTAGGTTGGGGCAACTCATTGATGTAGTGCGTGGTGATGCCAGCGCTCAGATAAAACCCTGGCGCCAAGCTTATTTTTTTCTGATGTGTTTGAGTGGGTTGCTGGATGTTTGAAAGTTAATTATTGACCCGATTAAATTAATGTTGTGCAAGTTTATGACGCCTGCCGCATCAGGGTTTTATGGCGGTTAATGAAGGGTGGGTGGCTGGCGCTGAATAAAACTTGTGCAGATTTTTTGCAGCCGTGTTTATAGTGTTTTCTTGCAAGCAATTTATGATGGTGAAGGTGTTTTCTATATGGGAGCTTTATCGGGCCGACAACGGATCAGTCAGCATCGATAACTTCTATACATGGACGGGTCATTTCACTGTTCAGAGTAGTCAAGCACCATGCATATCCCAGTTAGGCAGTCTTTCCAGTCGCCTGTCCCAGAGACGGCGCACTCCCATTTCTCTGCTGACGAGAACCAAGTTATTCTTTGGGCCAATAATAAAAGATCGTTCACCACCGACCAGGCGGCGAAGCATATTACGCGCACTGACGCTAAGTTTAGGGACAGTAATAAAGATGGCAAAGTTGTCGTGGGTTTCAAGTTCGACGGGGGGTTTAATGCGGCTCAGAAAGAACGAGCCAGGCAGGCCCTTCAATACTGGGCCGATGTTGCCAATATCCAATTTGTTGAAAATGGCTCAAACACCGATGGCACGATCACTATCAAAGGGACTGGGGGATCGGGAGGCTGGGCAGGCTTGCCTCACGGTCATTATGCGAAAGTCCCGGCCAATATCGGCACCCAGGGCGGGCAGAACCCGACAATGGGCAGCCACTTCCTGGGTTTGTTGATCCATGAACTGGGGCATACCCTGGGGCTGAGCCATCCAGGTAAATACAATGGCCAGGGCTTCAATTACGGACGCAATGCCGAATACGCCCAGGACACCAAGGCACGCAGTGTCATGAGTTATTGGGAAGAGACCCATCAGCCCGGGCACAATTTTGCCCGGCTCAGCCCAGCGGCACCGATGATGGACGATATCGCCGCAGCACAGCGGCTTTACGGCGCCAATACCAAAACCCGCAATACCGACACTACCTACGGTTTCAATTCCAATTCTGGTCGGGAGGTCTACAGCCTTAAACGTGGGAGTGACAAACCGATTTTCACTGTTTGGGATGGCGGGGGTAACGACACACTCGATTTTTCCGGGTTCACCCAGAACCAAACCATTAACCTCAAGGCCGAGGCGTTTTCGGATGTGGGTGGCTTGCGCGGGAATGTGTCGATTGCCAAGGGCGTCATGGTGGAAAACGCCATTGGCGGTGCTGGCAACGATACTTTGACGGGAAACGAGGGCAATAATCGCCTTACGGGTGGCAGGGGGGCTGACACGTTGTTCGGTGGCGCTGGGGCAGACACCTTTGTCTACCACCGTGCCAGCGATTCAACCGCGCAAAAACCTGACATCATCCAGGACTTCCAAAGCGGGATCGACAAGATCGACCTGACCGGCGTTCTTCAGGAGGCGGAGCTCAAAGCGTTGAATTTCTCTGAACGATTGAGCGGCCAAGCCGGGGACGCCGTGCTCGGCCAGGATCCGAAAACCGGTCGTTTCACATTGGCGGTAGATACGACGGGCAATGGCTCGGCGGACCTCCTGGTGGTCAGCCAAAGCCAGATCAAACAGACGGACGTGATCTGGAACGGGCAAGCGCCGACCGTGACGCCGACGCCGAGCCCCCCTGTCGTTCCTGTTTCGGACCCCATCCCGGCGCCTACTTCAGAGCCGACTGAACCCGAGCCTGAGCCCGAACCTGAACCTGAACCGGCCCCTCGGCCCGGAGGAGGGTTTTTCGAGAAAATTTTTTCGTCGTTCAAAGGGTTCCTCAACAAGGTGTGGTCGATATTCAGCTGAGCCCACGCTTCGATCAGTGACCACCTTCCTGCTTTAAAAGCCGTTACCCAACTTTCCTTCTATCCAGGTTTGGACGTGCGCGGCATCGCGTTCAAGCCTGCCCGTCACGTGCAGCATCGTTACCTTCCAGACACGCTAATATTGATGTGGTGCGCTTTTCACCAGGCTATCTCGGTGATTCCTTCCTGTTTCCTGTTTCCTGTTTCCTGTTTCCATGGGGCAATCGCGTCGCGCGTTCTGCACAGCTATTCATTGGCCGTAGCATCCGCATGTTTTTCATGACTGCGTTTCGGCGAGGTCAGCCTGATCGGCTGTTGCAGTGCCTTGAATTACCGTTGAGGGCCAGACATAAAACCCCTCTATGCAACCTGTGGATTTTTTCCTTCACTTCCTATTCTGCTATTCGCCCTTTAATCAAACTGTTGTGTAGGGCGCGTTAAAAGTTTTAAGTCAGGTATATGTTTTTGTACGGTCAGGGTCTTGTCTGATTGTGAATAATGCTTTGCAATAAAAATGACCATAAGCGTGTTTGTGGAATTTTATTTTCATATAAAACAGGTGGTTATCGTTTTTGCCTGGCGGTGGTTCCGCTACTGCGGTTTCAGAGTTTTTCGGTTGTCGGGTCAAAGTGTTTTTAAATTTTAGAGTGTGTCGAGTTGAATTAATTCGTCGCTGGCCTGCGGCTAGGGAGTGTGCGAATTTAAAGCGGTGCCGATAACTACTGCTGCTCTTGTTGGGCGGAATCGGTATCTCGAATGTTTTAAATTTTATCGTTCGAGTCTGATTTTTATGAGGACTTTGGTTTATGAGAATGCCAGGACCATCCACCACTAATGTTGGTGTGCCCCACGCGCTGGATCCCGGGAGCAGTTTCAGCCCTGAGGGCCCTGCTGAGGTATCTACGCTAAACAGCAAAAAGCCGGTGTTCACTTCGCAACAGGCTGGGAAACAGCTCACCCGCGGCGGTTACAAGGTTCATGACAATAACGGTGACGGCAAAACCACGTTGTCCTATCGCGTCGCCAAGGGCTTCACTCCACAGCAGGCAGAGCAAGCCAGGCAGGCAATGCAGTCCTGGCAGGATGTCGCTAACGTGACATTTACCGAAAAAGCGCTGCATCGTGACGGCCATGTTGATATCAATGACATGCCCGACTCCTCGGGAGGGGTGGCTTCACTTCCCCATCGCTCTATGACCCAGACTTCCGCAAACATTGGAACGCAGAATGTGGGGGCGAACCCGTCACCGGGGCATTTCTTTCGTATGGTTTTAGTTCATGAACTAGGCCACGCCCTTGGGTTGGAGCATCCGGGAAACTATGACGGTAACGGTAACTATGGACGTCATGCAACGTATGCCGGGGATACTCAAGCGCGTTCTGTCATGAGTTACTTTTCGGAGAAAAATCAGCCCGGGCATGACTTTAAATTGCTGTACCCCTCTGCGCCGATGATGGATGACATAGCGGCTGCCCAGAAACTTTATGGGGCGAATACTAAAACACGCAATACCGACACGACCTATGGGTTTAATTCCAATACGAACCGTGAAGCGCTTAGTTTGAAGTCGGCGAATGACAATTCTATTTTCTGTGTGTGGGATGGGGGAGGCAACGACACTCTGGATTTCTCCGGGTATTCACAGCATCAGAAAATCAACCTCAACGCCGAGTCCTTTTCGGATGTGGGCGCGTTGAAGGGTAATGTCTCCGTTGCCAAGGGCGTCATACTGGAGAACGCAGTGGGCGGTAAAGGGAATGATGCCCTGATAGGTAATGCTGTTGCCAATCGTCTCAAAGGAGGCGGGGGAGCAGACCGGTTGTCTGGGGGGGGCGGTGCAGATACCTTCGTTTATGATCACGCCAGTGACTCCACCCCGGATAATCCCGACGTCATTCTGGATTTTCAGAGTGGCTCAGACAAGATTGATGTTCGCGCCGTCCTGAAACAGGCGGATCTCAGTGCGCTTAAATTCGTCGAACGCTTAACCGGTCAACCCGGTCAGGCGGTGATAAGTTACAACCAGGGTAGCAACGAGGGGAGTCTGGCCCTGGATCTCACGGGTAACGGTAAGGCAGACCTATTAATCAAAAGCCTTGGCCAGATAAAAGCAGGCGATGTTTTGGCGCAGGGCGACACTACAACGGCAAACCCTGAACCGAAAGACCCCAAGCCTGCGCCGCGTCCTCAACCCGAGGAGCCCAAACCCAAGCCGGAACCAAAACCGGAGGAGTCAAAACCGAAACCACGTCCGGATCCGTGTGAACCGAAGCCGCGTCCGGATCCGTGTGAGCCGAAGCCGCGCCCGGATCCGTGTGAGCCGAAGCCGCGTCCGGATCCGTGTGAGCTGAAGCCACGCCCGGATCCGTGTGAGCCGAAGCCATGTCCGGATCCGTGTGAGCCGAAGCCGCGCCCGGATCCGTGTGAGCCGAAGCCACGCCCGGATCCACGTGAACCGCAACCACGTCCAAATCCGCGTGAACCACAGCCACGTCCGGATCCACGTGAACCGAAGCCACGTCCAGACCCGCGTGAACCACAGCCACGTCCGGATCCACGTGAACCGAAGCCACGTCCAGATCCGCGTGAACCACAGCCACGTCCGGATCCACGTGAACCGAAGCCACGTCCAGACCCGCGTGAACCACAGCCACGTCCGGATCCACGTGAGCCGAAGCCGCGTCCAGATCCGCGTGAACCACAGCCACGTCCGGATCCACGTGAGCCGAAGCCACGTCCAGACCCGTCTGAGCCACAGCCACGTCCGGACCCGTTTGAACCGAAGCCGCGACCATACCCGCGCGAGCCGCAGCCACGTCCAGACCCGTGTGAGCCACAGCCACGTCCGGATCCGTGTGAACCGAAGCCGCGTCCAGTTACGTGGGAACCGAGGCCGCGACCATCCCCGCGTGAGCCGCAGCCACGTCCAGATCCGTGTGAGCCACAGCCACGTCCGGATCTGTGTGAGCCGAAGCCACGCCCGGTTCCGTGTGAGCCCAGACCCATCCCTCGTACAGATCCTTGTGAGCCGAAAGCTTTCATTCGAAATTCAAGACCGGCCTATGGCTTCAATACCCATTCAGGTCAGTCCCGCGCGATGCACGCGTCGGCTTTTGATCAGTCGGCGTTTTCCGCGCGGGGTTGAAGGTGGAACCATTCAATGTCAGATGGGCGCTGAGTCTATTCAAGTCCATCGCTGTTATGAGTGAAACATCAGGCCAAGCGTAAGTGCTGACTACCAGTAATAACTTGGCTGTTTTATGACGCTCGCTGGAAAGTTTGAGTGGGCATGTTTGAGACCGGCTATTTAAGAATTCATGGGTGCCTTACTTGTGAAGTGTCGTGTTGTTGTTTTTAACTAACTGAGAAAACTTAATTATGATTAATGTCAATCCATCCGCTGCAAACCACTATATGCCTACGCCGAGCGTGACTCCTCAGCCGTCATCGCTGGCACATCCTGGAAACCAGGGAGGCAGTGAAGCCGCTAAGTCTTCTCACGGCAGTGCGAACTCCGCAGCAGAAAACCACGTCTCGACAAGTTCCAAGTTACTTAGTCTTTCCGCTCCGCTGGTAGGTGAACGCACTGGCCAGCAGCGAATGTATGGATTGAGCCTGAACTCCGGACTGCTTCAACTGGGAGACGTTAATTCCGGCAAAGCGGTAATGGCTCAGTGCTATTCGAAGCCACAGGCAGATACCGAACCCACTGCTGAGCCCAAGTCAAACGGCGAAACCAAACCGGCAGCGGATCAGCCCATCTCGGACGGCGATACCAAGCCAGTAACGACTAAGCCCAAGCCGAGCGGCTACAAAACGCCATTAACTGATCGGCTAAAGCCACGCGGCGGCACCAAGGAGCCAGTGGTTGAACAGCCCAAGGCAAGCGGCACCAAGGAACCCGTGGTTGAACAGCCCAAGGCAAGCGGCACCAAGGAGCCAGTGGCTGAACAGCCCAAGGCAAGCGGCACCAAGGAGCCCGTGGTTGAACAGCCCAAGGCAGGCGGCACCAAGGAGCCCGTGGTTGAACAGCCCAAAGCAAGCGGCACCAAGGAGCCAGTGGTTGAACGGCCCAAGGCAGGCGGCGACACCAGGACTGACGACACCACCTACGGGTTCAACTCGAATACCGGCAGGTTGGAAACTACCCTGACGTCAGCGTCCGATAAACCCAAATTCAATATCTGGGATCAGCGCGGGAACGACACCTTTGATTTCTCTGGCTTCAAGCAGGATCAAATCATCGACTTGCGCGGTGGTGCGCTGTCCAGCGTAGGCGGGATGAGGGAAAACGTCAGGATCGGCGAGAAGACCGTGATCGAAAATGCCGTGGGGGGCCACGGTAACGATCGCATCATTGGTAACAGCGCCGATAACGTACTGACCGGTGGTGCAGGGGCCGATACGCTGGTGGGCGGCGAGGGTTGGAACACCTTCAAGTTCAATGCCTTCAGCGATTCAACCCGTGCCAATGCCGACTTGCTACTGGACTTCAAAACCGGGCAAGACAAGATCGATCTGTCGCAAATGGCGCTCGACGGCAAGGTCACGTTGAACTTCGTCGACAACTACACCGGGGCGGCGGGTGACACCATCATCAAGTTCAATCCGCTGTCGGGACGTTACCTGTTGGCGATCGACCTGGATGGCGATGGCAAGACCGACTTCCTGATCAAAAGCACCCGAATGATCAGCCCGGAAGATGTCATTGGGCTCAACATCAAAGATGGCGGTTATCTCTAACGACGTGATCGCGCACCTTTGACGGTCGCCATTGCTTGAAGCAAGGCGGGGCGGGACTTAATCAATGATTGATCAAGTCCCGCCCCTTTGTGCGTTGTGAAAAATTTTTGTTGGGCCAATGACCCGTCAGGACGCTTGCGCGGTGCCCAACGCGGCTTTACGTGACGCACTCAAGAAGCGCAACAAGGCGACCAGGGCAAATGCACTGCCCACCAGCATTACAGCCAACCAGCCGCCGTGTTCATACACGCTGCTGGCAATCGCCGAGCCGAATGCTCCGCCGATGAAGATGCTGGTCATGTACAGCGCGTTCAGACGGCTGCGGCTGTGGGCGTCGAGGGCGTAGATGGCGCGTTGGCCGAGGACCATGTTCATCTGCACGCAGAAATCCAGGACCACCCCGGTGACTGCCAGGCCGATCACGCTGTAGAGCGGGTGCACCCACGCCGGCAGGAAGCTCAGCGCACCAAACAGCATCGCCAGCAGCGAGGCGCGGTGGGTATGGCCGGCATCGGCCAGGCGACCGGCCATGGGTGCGGCAATGGCGCCAAGGGCACCGACCAGGGCAAACAGTGCGATTTCGCTTTGGCTCAGGCCGTGGTTACGTGCCAGTTCCAGTGGTGCGGCAGTCCAGAACAGGCTGAAGGCGGCGAACATGCAACCCTGGTAGAACGCCCGCTGGCGCAACAGCGGCTGCTCTCGCAGCAGAGTGCCCAGCGAATGCAGCAACTGGCCGTAGCTGGCACTGTGATCGGGTTGGCGCTTGGGGATGGTCAGCATCAGCACCACGCTGATAAACGCCATCAGCGCCGCGGCCGCCATGAACATCGCACGCCAGCCGAAGTGGTCGGCCACCACGCTCGACACCGGCCGTGCCAGCAGGATGCCCAGCAGCAGGCCGCCCATGATACTGCCGACCACCCGGCCACGAGACTCGGCGGGCGCCAGGTGTGCGGCCAGCGGAATCAGGATCTGCACCGAGACGGAACTGAAACCGATCAGCAGCGATACCAGCAAGAACAGGTTCGGCTGTTCGATAAACGCCGCACCCAACAGGCTGGCGATCGCCACGACGGTGGTGGCAATCATCAGCTTGCGGTTTTCCAGCAGGTCGCCCAGGGGCACCAGAAAGAACAGGCCCAGGGCATAGCCGATTTGTGTGAGGGACACGATCAGGCTGGCCATTGCTGGCGTCAGGCCAATGTCCGGGGCGATCAGCTCGATGATCGGTTGCGCATAGTAGATGTTGGCGACGATGGCGCCGCAGCAAAACGCGAACAGCATGACCATGCCCCGGGTCATGGTGCCAGCAGCGTGAGAGGTTGCGTTCATGGTGTACTCATAAAGGCGAAGGACGATGGGGTGGGAGAGTAAAGACAAGGCCTGCAAGTGAGTAGGTTGCTTGTGGTGATATCACTTATGTCGGCTGATGATACATTCAGACACATCTGTTTCACGCAAAAAAAGTGGGAGCTGGCTTGCCTGCGATGACGGCCTGCCAGTCGACGCCTATCTACCTGACGCTCCGCAATCCAACTGTGGGAGCGGGCTTGCTCGCGAAGGCGGCCTGACAGGCGACACAGTTGGATTGGGTACATATCCATTGCTGCGGTAACGGCC
>NZ_LYSO01000116.1:0-18519 GCF_001728935.1 Pseudomonas sp. AP42 | reverse complement strand
GGTTACCGTTGGCTGCTACAACCTACAAAATTGTGTAGACGCTGCGACGGCGGTGTTTCAGAGGCCAATGTGCTGACTGAACCTGTGCTATCGCAGGCAAGCCAGCTCCCACAGTTGTGGGTATATCAGGTCGGGCTTCTCGGTGTGTGCAAGTGTTCTGTGGGGAATGCCTTTGCATACGCGTGACACACCCTTAACACCTGCTCATCGGCAAACCGCGCGCCCACCACGTGCAAGCCCACCGGTAGGCCATTCGCTGCCAACCCGCACGGCACTGACGCCGCCGGTTGTTGGGTGAGGTTGAAGGGGTAGGTGAACGGCGTCCATTGCATCCACTCAGTCATCCCTGAGCCCGGCGGTACGTTGTGCCCGGCTTCGAATGCGGTGATCGGCATCATCGGCGACACCAGCACATCGTAATGCTCATGGAACGCGGCCATCCGTGCCACCAGCGCCGCTCGGACTTCCAGGGCCGTGTTGAAATCATTCAGGCTCAAGCGTTCGCCCCGCTGTGCAATACGCAGCAACCCGGGGTCGAGCTGTTGCTTTTGCGCCTCGCTCATTGTGCCGGTCAGGCGTGCTGCGCCGGCAGCCCATAGGGTACTGAACACCTCCAGTGGGTCGCTGAAGCCAGGGTCGATTTGTTCGACATGGGCGCCCAGTTGCACCAGGCCCTGCACCGCCTGATCCACCACCAGGGCGACCTGTGGGTCGACCTTCGCATAGCCGAACGTGGGGCTGTAGGCGACACGCAATCCCTTCAAGTCCGCTCCAGGAACGAGCCAGGGCGTGGTTCGCGGCGCGCCGATCAGGCCGTCCCGCGCATCTGGCTGGGCCACGGCTTGCAGCATCAGCACGCTGTCTTCCACGGTGCGCGTCATCGGCCCCAGGTGCGACAGTATCGTCATGGAACTGGCCGGCCATTGCGGCACATAGCCGAAGGTCGGCTTGATCCCGAAGGTGCCGGTAAACGCACAGGGAATGCGGATCGAACCGCCGGCGTCGCTGCCCTGGTGCAGCACGCCCAAGTTCAACGCCGCTGCCGCACCGGCACCTCCGGAGGAACCACCGGCGGTAGTGCGCGTGTCCCACGGGTTGCGGGTGATGCCGTACAGCGGGTTGTCGGTCACGCCTTTCCAGCCGAATTCCGGGGTGGTGGTCTTGCCCAGCAGCACCGCGCCGGCCTTGCGCATGAAGGCCGAGAAGGGCGCGTCCACGTCCCATGGGCCCTCGGCGGATGAGGTGCGCGAGCCTTTGCGCGTGGGCATGCCGACCGTCAGCGTCAGGTCTTTGATCGACGCCGGCACGCCATCCAGCGCACCGCAAGGTTCGCCCTTGAGCCAGCGTTGTTCCGACGCCCGCGCAGCGTCGAGAGCGCCTTGCGGGTCGACATGGCAGTAGGCATTCACCACCGGGTTATAGCGCTCGATGCGTAGCAGCGCATCTTCAGTGACCTCTACGGGGGACAAGCTTTTGTCGCGAAAATGCTGCAACAGCTGCACCGCTGTCAGTTGGCCAATCTCACTCATGCCAGATCCCCCTGGGCCGCATTCACCATGGCGCGCAGCAACACCGCGCAACCCGCCGCCAGGTCATCCGGCGCGGCGTTTTCGATTTCGTTATGGCTGATACCGCCTTCGCACGGCACAAAGATCATCCCGGCCGGGCCCAGTTCGGCGACGAAGATCGCGTCATGCCCGGCGCCGCTGACGATGTCCATATGGCTCAGGCCCAATGCCTGGGCAGCCTCGCGCACGGCATTGACGCAGGTCGGGTGAAAGTCCAGCGGCGGGAAGTCGGCGGTGGGCGTCAGTTCAAACGTCAAGCCGTGGCGGGCGGCCGAGTCTTCGATCACTGCGCGCACTTCATCGACCATGGCTTGCAGCTTGTCGGCGTGCAGGTGGCGCAGGTCGATGGTCATGTTTACTTGGCCGGGGATCACGTTGCGCGAGCCAGGGTGCAGGTTCAGGCAGCCAACGGTGCCGCAGGCGTGAGGCTGATGCTGATGGGCGATTCGGTTGACCGCACTGACCACCTCGGCAGCTCCCACCAGGGCATCCTTGCGCAGGTGCATGGGCGTAGGGCCTGCATGCGCCTCTACGCCAGTGAGGGTCAGGTCGAACCACTTCTGGCCCAGGCAGCCCATCACCACGCCCAGGGTAATCGCCTGGTCTTCCAGCACCGGGCCTTGCTCGATATGCGCTTCGAAATACGCCCCCACTGGGTGGCCCAGCACCGCACGCGAACCGGCATAGCCGATGCGCTGCAATTCGCTGCCTACCGACAGGCCCTGGTCGTCGCACTTGTCGAGGGTGTCCAGCAAGTCGAACTTCCCGGCAAATACCCCGGAGCCCATCATGCACGGCGGGAAGCGTGAGCCTTCTTCGTTGGTCCACACCACCACTTCGATCGGTGCCTGGGTTTCGATCTGCAGGTCATTCAGTGTACGGATCACTTCCAGCCCGGCCATCACCCCGTAGCAGCCGTCGAACTTGCCGCCGGTGGGCTGGGTGTCGATATGGCTGCCGGTCATCACCGGGGGCAGGGCAGGGTTGCGGCCAGGGCGCCGCGCGAAAATATTGCCGATGGCATCCACACTGACGCTGCACCCGGCGGCTTCGCACCACTGCACAAACAGGTCGCGGGCCTGGCGGTCCAGGTCGGTGAGGGCCAGGCGACACACGCCGCCCTTGGCCGTGGCGCCGAGCTGGGCCAGGTCCATCAGCGACTGCCACAAGCGGTCGCGGTTGATCAGTGGGGCATTGCTCTGGAGCGGTTGCGCAAGACTGTTCATCAGGAATCTCCACTCAGGCACTCAAGGCCAGGTAACGGTTTTTGATGCTCGGGTCGGCGCGGAAGTCAGCGGCGCTGCCCTCGTACACCACGCGGCCCTGTTCGAGCACGTAATGGCGGTCGGCGAGCTTGTCGCAGACCATCAGGTTCTGTTCCACCAGCAATACCGGCAGGCCCTCGTCCTTGACCTTGCGCAGGATCTTCACCAGCTCGTCGACGATCACCGGGGCCAGGCCTTCAGTGGGTTCGTCGAGGATCAGCAGCTTGGGGTCGTTAAGCAGGGCGCGGGCGATGGCGAGCATCTGCTGTTCGCCGCCGGACAACGCGTGGCCGGCGTTTTTGCGCCGCTCCTTGAGGCGCGGGAACATGGCGTACACGTCTTCCAGTTGCCAGCGGCTGTGCTTGCGGGCGGCGATGCGCAGGTTTTCCTCCACCGTCAGCAGGCGGAAAATCCCGCGGTTTTCCGGCACCAGCGCCAAGCCCTGGCGCGCAATTTCAAAGATCTTTTGCCCCACCAGCGCCTGGCCGTTGAAGTGGATCTGGCCCTGGCGCGGGCAGATGATGCCGAGGATGCTGCGCAGGGTGGTGGTCTTGCCGGCGCCGTTACGGCCCAGCAGGGTCACCAGTTCGCCGGGGTTGACGCTCAGCGAGACGCCCTCCAGCACATGGCTTTTGTCGTAGTAGGAATGGATATTCTCGACGATCAGCATCAGGCAGCCTCCCCAAGATAGGCAGTGCGCACACGTTCATCGGCACGCACGAATTCCGGCGTGCCTTCCACCAGGATCTGCCCGTGGCTCATCACCGTGATGCGTTGGCTGATGGACATGACGATGCTCATGTTGTGTTCGATCAACAGCACCGTATGGTCGCGGCCAAGGTCGCTGATCAGTTGGGTCATGATCGGGATATCGTCGATGCCCATGCCCGAGGTGGGCTCGTCGAGCATCAACAGTTTGGGTTTGGAGCAGATCGACATGCCCACCTCCAGCACCCGTTGCTGGCCGTGGGACAACTCACCGGCCAGGGTGTCGGCGCGGGCCGTGAGTTGCAGGCGCTCCAGCACCTGGTCGGCCATCTCCAGATGCTCGCGCTTGCTGTCGACCCGACGCCAGAAATTCAAGGCGCGCACGCCGTCGCGGCCTTGGGCGGCCAGGCGCAGGTTCTCGCGCACGCTGAGGTTCTGGAACAGGCTGGTGAGCTGGAACGAACGCGCCATGCCCAGGCCGACGCGGCCGTGGGCGGGCTTGCGCATCAGGTTCTTGCCGTCGAAATGGATCGCCCCGGCGGTGGCCTGGCGTTCACCGGTGAGGCAATGGAACAGGCTGGTCTTGCCGGCGCCGTTGGGGCCGATGATGGTGTGGATGGTGCCGGCTTCAACCTTGAGGTTGACGCCATTGACCGCATGGAACGCGCCGTAGGCCAGCTCCAGGTTTTGGGTTTCCAGCAAGATACTCATAGCCCGTCCTCCTTGGCGACGACCACGGGTTTGCGCGTGCCGCGCACCTTCTCGAACAGCGACGCGAGGCCGCCCCACAACCCGCCGCGCATGAAGATCACCACCAGGATCAGGATCACCCCCAGCAGCATCAGCCAACGCGGCCACAGGTCGGAGAGAAAGTCGCCCAGCAGCACGATGGAGCCGGCGCCCAGCAGTGAGCCGAACAGCGAGCCGGTGCCGCCGACGATGGTCATGATCAGGATGTTCTCGGACATCGCCAGGTCGATATTGGACAGCGGCACAAAGTGCAGCAGCATGGCGTACAGCGCCCCGGCAATCCCGGTGACCGCGCCGGACAGCACGAACACCAGGATCTTGAAGTGGCGCGTGTCGTAGCCGATGGCCGAGGCGCGGGTTTCATTCTCGCGGATCGCCATCAGCGTGCTGCCAAACGGTGAGGCGATCACCCGACGTGCGCCGATGAAGATCAGCAGGAACAGCACCGCGACAAAACCATAGAATGCGCGGGCATCGGCCAGGGACAGCAGCACGGTGTCACCCACCCGGATTTCCGGGCGCGGCACGCTGAGCAGGCCGTTGTCGCCGCCGGTCCAGTCGCTCAAGGTGTAGGCGACAAAGTAAGCCATCTGGCTGAACGCTAACGTGAGCATCACGAAGTAAATGCCCGTGCGGCGAATCGCCAGGGCGCCCACCAGCAAGGCCAGCACGCCACCGGCCAGCGCTGCGCCCAGCAACGCCATGAACAGGCCCAGTTGCAGGTGGATCATCAACAGCGCCGCACAATAAGCACCGGCACCAAAGAAGATGCCTTGGCCGAAGGACAGCAGCCCGGTATAGCCCAGCAGCAGGTTGCAGGCCAGGGCGGCCATGGCAAAGATCAGGATCTCGGTGGCCAGGGTCGCCGAGGGCAACACCAACGGCAGGCCGATCAGCACGGCCAGCACCCACAGCAACATGGCTCTGGATTGGGTCTTGGCAAACGGCAGGGGGTTTTTCTCGCTCATGTCAGGCTCTCCCGAACAGGCCGTAAGGGCGTACCAGAATCACCACGGCCATGGCGCCGTAGATCATCAGGCTCGCACCCTGGGGCCAGAGTGTGGTCATCAGGCTTTGCACCACGCCCACCAGCAAACCGCCGACCAGCGCACCGCTGAACGAGCCCATGCCGCCGATCACCACCACCACGAAGGCGATGCCCAGAATCTCCGGGCCGACGAAGGGCTGGGCGCCGCGCAAGGGCGCGAACAACACCCCGGCGACACCGGCCAGAGCGACGCCGAGGGCGAAGGTCATGGAGAACAGGCGGAAAATATTGGTGCCCAGCAGCGACACGGTTTCGGTGCTTTCACTGCCGGCGCGCACCAGGGCACCGAAGCGCGTGCGCTCCAGCAGCAGCCACAGGCCCAGGCCCACCAGCGCGGAAAACACGATGAGGAACAGGCGGTAGTAGGGGTAGACGAAATCACCCACCACCAGCACGCCGCGCAACAGTTCCGGCACGGCGACGCTTTTGCCCACCGGGCCCCAGATCATCACGCTGGCTTCCTGGATGATCAGGGCGATCCCCAAGGTCACCAGAATCTGGAACATGTGCGGCAAGTGGTAGATGCGCTGGATCAGCAAGCGCTCGATCACCCAGGCCAGCGCGGCCACCACCAGCGGCGCGATCAGCAGCGCCAGCCAGAAGTTGCCGGTGAGGCTCACCGCGGTGTAGCAGATGTAGGCGCCGAGCAGGAAGAACGCGCCGTGGGCGAAGTTGACGAAGTTGAGCAGGCCGAAAATGATCGTCAGCCCCACCGCGATCAGGAAGTAGATCATCCCCAACCCGAGGCCGTTGAGAATCTGGAACAGGTACAGATTAAGCATGCAGGCACCCTCCGCAGACGGCCGCTTGCACGGCCCTGCGCGACAAAAAATTAAGCGGTCAGCCGAGCGTGCAGCCCGTCGCCTCGACCGCAGGGAACGACTGGCCAGCGCTGAGCACTTTGGCCAGGTCGTCCTTGTCGGCCATGTCGCCGCTGGCCTTGCCGATCAGCAGGTAGTAATCCTTGATCACCTGGTGGTCGCCGGCGCGGATGGACTCCTTGCCGGTCGGGCCTTCGTAGCTCAAGCCCTGCATGGCCTTGGCCACGGTCGGGCCGTCGAAGCTGCCGGTGGCGATGATGGTGTCGAGCATGACTTTGGTGCTGATGTAATCGGCGGCCAGCGGGTAGGTGGGGTTGATGCCGTAGGTGGCCTGGGTCAGCTTGACCAGTTCGCGGTTGAGCGGGGTGTCGACCTGGTGCCAGTACTGCGCGCCGAGGTACACGCCCTCGAGCACATCGCTGCCCAGTTCCTGGAACTGATCCAGGCCGGCAGACCACACCAGCAGCACCTTCATGCGCTCCTTGATGCCGAAGTTAACGGCCTGGCGCAAGGTGTTGGACGACTGGCTGCCAAAGTTGAGCAGCACCAGCACATCGGGCTTGGTAGAAATGGCGTTGGTCAGGTAACCGGAAAATTCCTGTTCCTGCAGCGAGTGGTAGCTGTTGCCCACGTGTTCCAGGCCGTGCTCCTTGAGCACGTTCTTGGCGCCTTCGAGCAAGGCTTCGCCGAACACGTATTGCGGGGTGATGGTGTACCAGCGCTTGGCGTCCGGCAGCAGCTTGATCAGCGGCACCATGGTTTCGCGGATTGCGCCGTAGGTGGGCACCGACCAGCGGAAGGTCGCCTTGTTGCAGTCCTTGCCTGTGACTTCATCGGCGCCCACCGGGGTCATGAACACACCGCTGGCCTTGTCCACTTCCTTGGCCACTGCCAGGGCGGAAGACGACAGCGTGCAGCCCTGGAAGAACCGTGCGCCGTCCTGCGCGATGGCCTCTTGCACTTTGCGCACTGCCTTGCCGGCGTTGCCTTCGGTGTCGATGACTTTGTAGTTCAGCGGGCGGCCGAGTAATTGGGGGTGTTGCTGCACCGCCAGGCGCGAACCCATGTCGGCAAATTTGCCATAGCTGGCAAAGGCGCCAGACATGGACTTGAGGCCGTAAAAGGTAAAAGGCTCGGCGGCGAATGCCGAACGCACGCTCAGCGGAAGGCTGAGGGCGGCGGCTGCGGTGAGGCTGGCTTTCAATAACGTACGACGCTGCATGGGGTGACTCCCTGGTTTAGTTATTGGCAGGAGCGGCAAGGGCGATACGGTGGAGCAAGGGCCTGTGGGCAGGCTTGTTATTGGGGAACTCGGTTCAACAGATGGACACGGCCAAATGTGGGAGCTGGCTTGCCTGCGATGCGGGCGCCTCGGTGTTACAGGGGGACCGAGCCGATGCCATCGCAGGCAAGCCAGCTCCCACATTGATCGGGTGTTGTTCCTAACGGTGATCAAACTCCAATAGGAAGTGCGGGCTTACTTGGCCTTCCAGCGCGGTCATATGGTGTTCGGCATCGCACATGTGTTCATGCATCAAGCTGCGCACCGCGCTTTCATCCCCGGCGCGAAAGGCGATCAGCAGTTGCTTGTGATAGTCCAGGTTGGCCGCGTCGAATTGCTTGCGCTTGGGCTTGTAGGCTTTTTTCAGCACCACCAGGTCGCGCAGCAAGTCATTGAGAAACTGCGCCATGAAGCTCAGCAGCGGGTTGGGGCAGGCCCGGGCCAGCAGGTTGTGGAACTCCAGTTCTGCCAGGCGCTGCTCGCGCTGGCCGGCTTCGCTGTCTTCGGGGGCGCTGCAAAAATCCACGTTGGCTTGCAGGGCGATGTAATCGTCTTCGCTTAAACGCCCCAGCACCGACACGGCCAGTTCCACTTCGATGACCTTGCGCAGTTGGTAGACCTGCTCGCCGTCCAGGTGCTGGAAGTGCAGGTAATTGCGCAAGGCGCGGCTGGCCGGTTCAGTGCCGGCCTGGTTCAAGTAAGCCCCGCCGCTGGGGCCGGTGCGCGTGCTCACCAAGCCTTCGACCTCCAGCGCCTTGAGCGCTTCGCGCGCCGAGCCCTTGGAGCACTGGAAACTTTCCATCAGCTCGCGTTCGGTGGGCAGGCGGTCGCCGGGCTTCAAGGCGTCGGTGACGATCGAGCGCTTGACTGACTCGACAATCACATCGGACAGCTTCTGGCGTTTGCGGCGTAGCGGTCGACTCAGCATGGCGGTGATTTATCGTATTAATGCGGATAAATAGCACTTAATAACGATTGGGCAGGTGCGTCAACGCAAGGGGTCGTTTTCGGTGAATAGGGGTCGTAAATGCGCAGGTTATTCCCAGGCGCCCAAGTCCACGCAGCGTGCGGACGAAGGCGGCTGTTTGCCATAGGCCAGAAAATCCCCCAGCCAGCGGCTCACACAGCCGTCAGCGCCTGCGCGTGGCGATTCCTTGAGCAAGAGCTGTTCCACACCGGTGGCAAGTGGTTCGCCAGGCTCGGTATTGATCAGCACCATGCGCCCGACGCGTTCGGGAAACAACGTGCCGTAGCGGCTGCCCAGGCGGGTGGCCGCGGCGTTGCCCAGATAGTTAAGGCGCGCCTCGCCCAGTTGCCCACGCACGAATTCCATATCTTGCGCGGCCTGTTCCACGCCGTTGCCTTGGCGCAGGTCGCGGGTGCTCAGCTCGATTACGTCATAACGGTCGACCAGGGTGCGATAGGCCTGGGTGGCAAGCGACTCCCAGCGACTGGCCAGGTGAAGGACGAACGGTGCGCCTTTGGCCTGTTGGGGGTCGCCGGCCTGGATGAACACCACACCTTCACGGTTGAGCGGCTGCCGTGCGCCTACCCGTGTCACGCTCAGGCGTATGCGGCCGCGCTGGGGTGCGGCATGGTCGCGGGGCACGCTGACCAGGCCGCATTGGGTGCGGCCAACCACTTCCGGGTCCAGGCGCGTGGTTGCAGTGAGGGGGCAGTCCAGCAGCCAGTCGATCGCGGTGGGCGCGATCAAGGGCTCGGCCAGCGCCAGGTGTGTGATCAGCCAGCCGCCAACGCAGGCCAGGCCTTTTACAACAACGCTGGGTTTCATCATGAGGTCCCGGGCATCCGTGTGATAACGGCTTTTTTACCAAGGACCTTGGGGTGGAAAATGTAAGGTGAAGAAACAACTCATGTATGAAATATGAGTTTCGTTTATCAGATACCGGTGTTCCAGCCACCGCCTAACGCCTTGTACAGGGCGATGCTGGCTTGCAGGCGCGACAGGCGCAGCAGCACGTTCTGGTCCTGGGCGTCGTACAGGGTGCGTTGGGTTTCCAGTACCGTGAGCAGGTCTTCGGCGCCGGCCTCATAGCGGCTTTGGGCAATCTGAAAGGCGGTCTGCGCCTGTTGCAGTTCCTCAGTTTGCCACTGGCGTTGCTGGTCCAGGCGGGTGATGCTGCTGAGGGCTTTTTCTACATCGGCAAAACCGTTGATGATCGCCCCGCGATAGGTTTGCAGCAGTTCATCCTGGCGCGCCCGAGCCTTGTCGCGCTCGGCGCTCAGCCGGCCATTGTTGAAGATCGGCGCCATCAGGCCCGAGGTCAGTGTGTAGAAGGGGCTGCGCAGGATCTCTTCGGCCTTGGACGCGCCCGAGCCGAGCGTTGCGCCCAACGTCACCGTCGGCAGCATGGCCGCACGGGCCACCGTGACGTCGGCACTGGCCGCCGCCAACTGGGCCTCGGCCTGGGCGAGGTCGGGGCGCCGGCTCAATAACTGGCTGGGCACACCGGGCCCGATGCTCGGCCAGCTCAGTGCCTGGAAGGGTTCTGTGCCCAACTCCAGAGCCTGCACGGGCTGGCCGAGCAAGGCGGCGAGGGTGATCTGCGATTCTTCCGCCGATTGCTCGATCAGTGGCAGTTGCCGTTGCTGACCGGCCACCAGGCTTTTCTGTTGCGCCAGTTCCAGGGCCGTGGCGGAACCGGCATCAAAGCGGGTCTGCACCAGGTTCAGTACATTGCGCGCATTCGCCAGGTTGAGCTCGGCAATCTGCAAGCGCTGGCGGGCGGCCAGGGTTTGCGCGTAGCGGTCGGCCACGTTGCTGAGTAGGGTCAGCTCCACGTTGGCCTGATCGAACTCACTGGCCTGCAGGCTGTGCACGGCGCTGTCGCGGGCAGCGGCGCGGCCACCCCAGAAGTCGATTTCGTAGCTGGCCGTGAGGTTGGCATCATAGTTGGTGACGGTCCTGTTGCTCTCGGTGGCGTCCAGCTCCGAGTTGCCGCTGCCGCGCAACAGCCGTTGACGGCTGGCGCCGAGGTTGAACTTCAGCTCCGGCAACAACGGTGCACCGGCGATCACCGCCGTGGCCTGGGCCTGGCGGACACGCGCCATGGCGGCCGCTACGTCGAAGCTGTCACGGCGGGCCTGGTCGATCAGGCGGTTCAACGCCGGGCTGCCAAACTGCGTCCACCAGCGTTGGTTGGTGGCCTGGTTTGCCTCACGTTCGGCATAGTGCCAGGCGGCGGGCGCAGCGATGCCGCTGTCGATGGCGGGTGGGTTAGCGCCACAGGCCGTGAGCAACAGGCACAGGCTGAGCGCTGACAACGGCGGGGTGATGGATCGTTTATTCACTGGTCAACGCCTTAACCGGATCGAGCCGGGCAGCTTTACGGGCCGGCATAAAGCCGAATACGACGCCGGTGACCAGCGCACAGCCAAACGCACCGAGCACCGCCACCAGGGAAAACTGCACCGCCACTTCAGCCAGTACCAGCACGCCGCCCACCAGCAAGGCCAGGGCAATACCGAACAGGCCACCGACCACCGAAAGCATCACCGCTTCGGTGAGGAACTGGCGCAGGATGTCGCGCTGGCGTGCCCCGGTGGCCATGCGGATGCCGATTTCACGGGTGCGTTCGCGCACGGTCATCAACATGATATTCATCACGCCGATGCCGCCCACCAACAGCGAAATCGCGGCAATCGAGCCGAGCATCAGCGATAGGGTGTTCTGGGTACGCGCTTCGGCCTGGATCATCGCGGCATTGTTGGTCAACTCGTAGTCGCGCTTGCCGTTGTGCAACTTCAACATCAATTGGTCGATGGCGCGTTCGGCTTCATGCACCTTGCGCGCATCGGTGGTGGCAATCGCCACGTATTCGGGGTTGTAGCTGCCGAACAGGCGGACACTGGCGGCGCTGTAGGGAATGGCGACACGGTCGTCACTGTCCTTGTTGCCGGAGCTGGAGCCTTTTTCCGCCAGTACGCCGACCACCTGGAAGGGCACGTTCTCGATCAGGATGTACTGGCCGATGGGGTTGGCCACGTCCTTGAACAACTTTTGGCGGATGCGTGCGCCAATCACGGCGACCGTGGCGGCGGCGCGTTCGTCGGCCTCGGTGAAATAGCTGCCCTCGACCACCGGCCAGTTGAAGATCTCCGGGAAGTTGGTGTCGTTGCCCCCCACGTAAGCCATGTAGTCGACGTTGCCGAAGCGCACACCCGCGTCGGTGCCGTTGACGGGCATGATGCGCTTGACCTGAGGCAGCGTCGCCAGGGCCGCGACGTCGTTGAGGGACACGATCCCCAGCGGCGTACGCGGGTTGGGCGAAGAACCGCTGAGGTAGATGATATTGGAACCGAACGCGCCCATCTGCGCCATGACCTGGCGCTTGCTGCCTTCGCCCACCGCCAGCATCACCACCACCGACGCGACGCCGATGATGATGCCCAGCAGCGTCAGCGCCGTGCGAAAACGGTTGATCCACATCACCCGCCAGGCGGCTTGCACCGCGTCCAGCAATTCGGCTTTCCAGGCACCGTTGTGCTCGGCGCCGTCGGCCAGGCGTTGGCGCAGGTCCACGGCGTGCAAGGCGCCGGCCGCCAGGCTGGGTATGGCCGCGCGGGTGTCAGCCGAATCGCTGATGATCTGGCCGTCGCGAATCTCGATGATTCGGTTGGCCCGCGCCGCCACTTCACGGTCGTGGGTAATCAGGATGACCACATGGCCCTGGCTCGCCAGTTCGTCGAGCAAGGCCATGACCTCCGCGCCGCTGTGGCTGTCGAGGGCGCCGGTGGGTTCATCGGCGAGGATGATATGGCCGCCGTTCATCAGGGCGCGGGCGATGGACACCCGTTGCTGTTGCCCACCGGACAACTGGTGCGGCCGATTGCCGGTGCGTTCGGCCAGGCCCAGGCGGGTGAGCAGGGCGCGTGCGCGGGCATGACGCTCGGTGGCGCTGATGCCGGCATAGATCGCCGGCATCTCGACGTTTTCCTGGGCAGAGCCTGAGGGAATCAAATGGTAGCCCTGGAACACAAAACCGAAGGCTTCGCGGCGCAGCCAGG
Organism: Pseudomonas sp. AP42; assembly: GCF_001728935.1. Taxonomy (NCBI): domain Bacteria; kingdom Pseudomonadati; phylum Pseudomonadota; class Gammaproteobacteria; order Pseudomonadales; family Pseudomonadaceae; genus Pseudomonas; species Pseudomonas sp. AP42. The sequence continues at coordinate 6,049 of NZ_LYSO01000116.1, read as the reverse complement.
CCAGTTCGTCGCTGCCCAGGTGGGCGACGTTTTCCCCGGCGAACAGGTAGTCGCCCTCGGTGGGGCGGTCGAGGCAGCCGAGGATGTTCATCAGCGTCGATTTACCCGAGCCCGACGCGCCGACAATGGCGACGAACTCGCCGGCATGGATCGACAGGTCAATGCCACGCAACACATCGACCTGCGGGCTGTCGCCGCCGCCGTAGGATTTGCGAATGCCTTTGAGTTCAATCAGCGGCGTGGTCAATTCAGCCCCCATGGCTGTCAGCCGGGCCGATCAACAGGTGGTCGCCCTCGTTCAGCCCGCCGAGCACTTCGACGCGCAGACGGTCGCTGATGCCCAGGCGCACTTCGCGGTCTTCGATGGCACCGTTTTTGGCCACCACCCGGGCGATTTGCGCTGCGGAGCCAGGCACGCCTTGCAAGGCTGCGACCGGTACGGTGAGGGCATCTTTAACCTGGCTTGCGACGAAAAAGACCTGGGTGGTCATCTCGGCCATCAGCGCGTTGTCGGCGTTGTCTACGTCGAGCAGCACCGTGTACAGCACCACTCGGCCAGTGCCGCTCTTGCTGGTACTGCTCGGGCTGCCGTTGCTCTGGGTTTCGTTCAAGGGCTTGGGCGGGATCGGCAGGATCTGGCGCACGGTGCTGGTCCAGCGCCGGCTGCCACCGCTCAGGGTGGTGAAATACGCGCTCATGCCGGGTTTGACATGGCCGATGTCGGCTTCGGAAACTTCCGCCCACACCGTCATGGGTGACAGCTTGGCGATGCGCAGGATCAGCGGGGTTTGCTGTTGCGCGTTGAGGGTCTGGCCGACGCGTGCGTCCACGGCCACCACGGTGCCGGTCATCGGCGCGTAGATGCGTGTGTAGCCCAACTCGGCCTCATCGCTGCGCAGGCTGGCCTGGGCCTGGCGGATCTGTGCCTGGAACATCTCGACCCGTGCCTGGGTCGCGTTGAGTTCAGCCTTGGCGGTCTGCACGTCTTCTTCGCGGGTGGCGTTGCCGGCACTCAGGCGCTGCTGGCGCTGGTACTTCTGGCGGGCGAGTTGATGCTGGGCTTTCTGCTCCTGCAACTGGGCCTGCAGGTTTTCGATGGCATAGCGGCTGGCGTCGAGCTTGGCTTTTTGCGTGGCGGGGTCGATCTCCACCAGCAACTGACCCTCTTGGACCTGGTCGCCGGCCTCGACGTGGATCTTGCGGATCTGCCCGGAGGCCTGGGCGCCGACGTCCACATAGCGTCGCGGTTGCAGGGTGCCCAGGGCGGTGACGCTGTTTTCGATGTCGGCGCGGGTCACGGTGACGGTGGCCAGGGCGTCGCGGCCCGGCGTCAAGCCCTGCCAGGTGGCAAACGCAACGATGGGAATCAGGCACGCCACCACAAGCAGGGCGCGTCGGGCAGGTCGAGGGCGTTTCATCGGTAGCTTCCAGCCAGGAAAGTTCGGGGCGCAGTCGCGCAGAGCTGACAGGTAAACGAGGAAAATGCCCGGGAATTTAGGCTGTTACATAAGTAGTTACAGCTCAGTGGGAGAAAAAATTCGACCGCTGACGAGAGAGTTCTTTAAAAGTAGATGAGAATTACTATAAATTGCACACGCTCAAACTGCCATCATCGGTGATGGCAAAACCGCCATTGGTTGCGGGTGCATTCAGGTAAGGGGATGTGCTCTTGGGTTTTTCGCGAGCAAGCTCGCTCCTACAGGGTGGGCGTCGTTGGTATTAAGGCCGTGGGGTCAGGAGTCATGGTGGAAAACTACTATCGCGAGCTGGTGTGTTTCCTCAACGCCAAGCTGGGCAACCGTCAGGTGGCCGAAGATGTGGTGCATGACGCTTATGTGCGGGTGCTGGAGCGTGTAAGCGACAACCCGATCGAACAACCCCGCGCCTTCCTGTACCGCACCGCCTTGAACCTGGTGATCGACGGCCATCGGCGCAACGCCTTGCGCCAGGCCGAGCCCCTGGAGGTGCTGGACAGCGAAGAACGCTTCGCCGCCTGTTCACCCCACGCCAGCCACGACCAGGGCCAGCGCCTGGAGATGCTCGAACGCGCCCTGGCCGAGTTGCCGGCGGCCTGTCGCGACAGTTTCCTGTTGCGCAAACTCGAAGGCCTGTCCCACCTGCAAATCGCCGAACGCCTGGGCATTTCCCGCAGCCTGGTGGAAAAACACATCGTCAACGCGATGAAGCACTGCCGGGTGCGTATGCGTGAGTGGGAAGCGCACTGATCGCCAGTTAGTTAAATTTTATTTCACTGTCCTCGTTTCCTATCAACACACGGCCTGTTGTTCAGGCCATGAAGGTATTCCCGCCCCATCGCCAAGGGGCTTATCCAGAGGACACTGGAATGACACAGGCAATTGCTTCGCCCGCGGTTCATGACCTGATCGGGATCGGTTTCGGCCCTTCGAACCTGGCGCTGGCCATCGCCCTGCAGGAGCGTGAAAAGGCCCAGGGCAAGCTGGACGTGCTGTTTCTCGACAAACAAGCCGACTACCGCTGGCACGGCAATACCCTGGTCACCCAGAGCGAACTGCAGATTTCCTTCCTCAAGGACCTGGTGACCCTGCGCAACCCCACCAGCCCGTATTCCTTCGTCAACTACCTCAAGACCCACGACCGCCTGGTGGACTTCATCAACCTGGGCACCTTCTACCCCTGCCGCATGGAGTACAACGACTACCTGCGCTGGGTGGCGGGGCAGTTCCATGCCCAGGCCAACTACGGTGAAGAAGTGCTGGCCATCGAGCCGATCCTGCATCAGCAGCAGGTCGAGGCCTTGCGCGTGATCTCCCGCGATGCCCACGGCGAGCAGCATGTGCGCACCACTCGTTCGGTGGTGGTCAGCGCCGGTGGCACGCCGCGCGTCCCCGACGCCTTCAAGGCGCTCAAGGGCGACAGCCGGGTGTTCCACCATTCCCAATACCTGGAGCGCATGGCCAACCAGCCGTGTGTAGACGGCAAGCCGATGCGCATCGCCGTGATCGGCGGTGGCCAGAGCGCGGCCGAAGCCTTTATCGACCTCAATGACAGCTTCCCGTCGGTGCAGGTCGACATGATCCTGCGCGGCTCGGCGCTCAAGCCGGCCGACGACAGCCCGTTCGTCAACGAAGTGTTCTCGCCGGCCTTTACGGACCTGGTATTCCAGCAAGTCGGTGCCGAGCGTGAGCGTTTGGTCGCCGAATATCAGAACACCAACTACTCGGTGGTGGACCTGGACCTGATCGAGCGCATCTACGGGATTTTCTACCGCCAGAAAGTCTCCGGCATCGCCCGCCAGGCGTTCCGTACCCTCACCGTGGTAGAGAAAGCCACCCCTGGCCCGCTGGGCATCGAACTGGCCCTGCGCAATACCGCCACTGGCGAAACCAGCCTTAACCATTACGACGCGGTGATCCTGGCCACCGGCTACGAGCGCCAGATGCACCGTGAGCTGCTGGCGCCGCTGGAGGCTTACATGGGCGACTTCGAAGTGGCCCGCGACTACCGCATCGTCACCGACGAACGCTGCAAGGCCGGCATCTATATCCAGGGCTTCAGCCAGGCCAGCCATGGCTTGAGCGATACCTTGCTGTCGGTGCTGCCGATTCGGGCGGATGAGATTGCGGCGTCGCTGTATGAGCACGATCGAAACCGCGACAAGGGACGTTCGGTGCAGGACCTGCTCCTGGCTACTGCCAGCTGACCGATCCCCTGTAGGAGCGAGCTTGCTCGCGAAGAACGTCAACGATAACGCGCCTCATCTGGATGAACGCGGCGCTCTTGCCTTCTTCGCAAGCAAGCTCGCTCCTACAGACGGCACTTGTGACAAGGTGTGGCTATTGGTACTGTACAAAAAACCAGTATCGGTAGCCCTCCATGCAGTTGATCGAAAAACTCAGCATCCTCGCCGACGCCGCCAAGTACGACGCGTCCTGCGCCAGCAGTGGCGCGCCCAAGCGCAGTTCCGAGGGCAAGGCGGGGCTGGGTTCCACCAATGGCATGGGCATTTGCCACAGTTACACGCCCGATGGCCGTTGCGTGTCGTTGCTCAAGGTGTTGCTCACCAACTTCTGCCTCTACGACTGCCAATACTGCGTCAACCGCCGCTCCAGCGACGTGCCCCGTGCGCGCTTCAGCCCGGAGGAGGTGGTCACCCTGACCCTGGATTTCTACAAGCGCAATTGCGTCAGCGGGCTGTTCCTCAGTTCCGGCATCATCCGTTCGTCGGACTACACCATGGAACAACTGGTGCGAGTCGCCAAACTGCTGCGCGAAGAGCATGACTTTCGCGGCTATATCCACCTCAAGACCATCCCCGATGCCGACCCGGCCTTGATCGCCGAGGCTGGCCGTTATGCCGATCGCCTCAGCGTGAACATCGAACTGCCCACCGACGCCAGCCTGCAAACCCTGGCGCCCGAGAAGCAGATTGGCTCGATCAAGCAGGCCATGCAGACCATTTACACCGGCGAACAGACGGTGCTCAACGAACCCCGCGCTCCACGTTTCGCCCCGGCCGGGCAAAGCACGCAGATGATTGTCGGCGCCGACGACACCGACGACAGCACCATCTTGCACGGTGCCGAGGCGTTGTACGGCAATTTCAAGTTGCGCCGCGTGTATTACTCAGCGTTCAGCCCCATCCCCAACAGCCCGAAAAGCGTGCCTTTAGCCGCGCCGCCGCTGATGCGCGAGCACCGCTTGTACCAGGCGGACTTCCTGCTGCGCAGTTACGGTTTCCGCGCCAATGAGCTGTTCGCCGGCCCCGGCGACCTGGCACTGGATATCGACCCCAAGCTGGCCTGGGCCCTGGAGCATCGTGAGGTGTTCCCCCTGGACCTGAACCGCGCCGAGCCCACCCTGATCGCACGTATCCCCGGCATCGGCCTGCGCACCACCCAGCGCCTGGTCGACCTGCGTCGTGAACGCAAGATCCGCTTCGAAGACCTGGCGCGCATGCGCTGCGTGTTGGCCAAGGCCAAGCCGTTTTTCATCACCAGCGACTACCACCCGCAACAGGCCGACAGCACCAGCGTGTTGCTGCGTGAACAACTGCGTGATCGACCGCAGCCGCAACAGATGGGGCTGTGGGGATGATCAGCCTGGAATGCGACAACCTGTTCAGCACCTGGCGCGAACAGGCACGCTGGTTGCTCAGCCATCAGGTCGACCCCAGCCAGGTGAGCTGGGGCCAGATGCAGGCGGCGGACCTGTTCGCTACCGATGAACCGATCCCGCCGGGGTTGGGGCCGTTTCAGGCGCGCATCCCCAAGGCATTGTTGCACTTGCTGGAGTCCGCCGCCTGTTACCACGGTGATCAACGCTGGAGCCTGTTGTATGAAGTGCTGTGGCGGGTCAGCCATGGTGATCGCACGGCCATGCTCGCGGGGGACAAGCTTGGCAGCGAGTTGCAGCGGCGCATCAAGCAAGTCAGCCGAGAGGCTCACCACTTGCATGCGTTTGTGCGCTTCATCGCGCTGCCGGCCGGGGCCGGGCCGGAACTGCCGGAGTACGTGGCCTGGCATGAGCCGGCCCATGACATTCTCAAGAGCGCCAGCGAGCACTTTGTCGGGCGCATGGGCCGCCACCGCTGGATGATCGCCACGCCCCTGGACGGGGTGTATTACGACGGCGAACAACTGATTCATCAGCGCCAGTGCCCCGAAGCCTGGCAGCAACTGGCACAGAATGTCGAAGACCCCCACAGCGCCATGTGGCTGACCTACTACAGCCACATCTTCAACCCGGCACGGTTGAATCCCAAGGTGATGGAAGGGCATTTGCCCAGCCGCTTCTGGAAGAACTTGCCGGAAGGCAAGTTGATCCCGGGGTTGATTAGCGAAGCGCGTACGGGCAAGCAGAAAGATGGGCAGGCGAAGCTGGTGGGGGCCAAGCCAGGCAAAAGAATTGCAAACCCGGTCAATGTGTGTGGCTTGTCTGCGATGGCGGTCGGGCAGCCAGATGTGGGGTGACTGATGCACCGCTATCGCAGCATGGGTATCTACACAACTTGGTGGGCTGTAGCAGCAGACGGTAACCACGATGCGAAGCGAGTCGCTCTTGATCTTGC
>NZ_LYSO01000115.1:0-18621 GCF_001728935.1 Pseudomonas sp. AP42 | reverse complement strand
TTAGGCCGCCTTCGCGAGCAAGCCCGCTCCCACAATTGAATCGTGGGATGTCAGGTAGAGAAGTGTCGGCTGGTAGGTCGTCATCGCAGGCAAGCCAGCTCCCACAGTTGGATTTTGGGGTGTCAGGTAGATATGGAGCGGCTGGCGGGCCGTCATCGCAGGCAAGCCAGCTCCCACAGTTGGAGCGTGGGGCAGCAGGGAGATAAGCATCGGCCAGCCGCCACGGGATACAAAACTTTTCAAATCCCGCATGTACAGCCAAAGAACCGCTGACGTACTTTCCGCTACACCAGTCGATGTACTTGGACCCGACCAAGAATAAGAAAAGGGACGTCCCGCCATGACTCACCAGCAAAACGACATGATCACCTGGAGCATGATGCTGCGTAAGGTGCCTGCCATCGTTCGAGCCCTCCCACGCGTGGTGCGCGGCATGCGCGCGGCCAACGTCACCGACCCCAGCCAACCCTGCGGCCTGGGCTGGCATTTCGAACAAGCCACCTTGCGCAACCCTGACGGTGCTGCGCTGCTGTATGGGGACAGCGTGATCAGCTACCGCGACGCCAATCGGCGCGCCAACCGTCTTGCCCACCACCTGCAAGCCCAGGGCATCGGCAAGGGTGACGTGGTGGCGCTGTTTATCGAGAATCGTCCCGAGTTGCTGCTCAGCGTACTGGCCGTGGCCAAGCTGGGCGGCATCTGCGCCATGCTCAACACGGCGCAAACTCAAGGGGCGCTGGTGCACAGCCTGACCCTGGTCAACCCGGTTGCCATCGTGGTCGGTGCCGAATTGCTGAGCCCTTACGCAGCAGTGCGCGAACAAGTGCAGATCCCGGCCGAGCGCACCTGGTTCGTGGCCGATCAACCCGGCAGTGCAGTGCCCGATGGCTATATCGACCTGATGGCCGCCAGCGCCGAAAGCCCGGTGGACAACCCGGCGAGTTCCGCGCAGGTGTTCTTCAATGACCCCTGCTTCTATATCTACACCTCCGGCACCACCGGCTTGCCCAAGGCCGGCATCATGAAGCACGGGCGCTGGACCAAAACCGCCGTGAGCTTCGGCAGTATCGCCCTGGACATGGGCCCGCAGGACGTCCTCTATTGCACCTTGCCGCTGTACCACGCCACTGGCTTGTGCGTGTGCTGGGGGGCGGCGATTATCGGCGCCTCCGGCTTTGCCATCCGGCGCAAGTTCAGCGCCAGCCAGTTCTGGGATGACGCGCGCAAGTTCAAGGCGACCACCCTGGGTTATGTCGGTGAGCTGTGCCGCTATCTGCTCGACCAGCCTTTCAGTGCGCAGGATCGCGATAACCACGTGACCAAGATGGTCGGCAACGGCTTGCGCCCCGGTGTGTGGGCGCAGTTCAAGCAGCGCTATGGTGTGGCGCATATCTGCGAGCTGTATGCCGCCAGCGACGGCAATATCGGTTTTACCAACGTGCTGAACTTTGACAATACCATCGGCTTTTGCCTGCAGCATTGGGCGCTGGTGGAGTACGCCCATGACACTGGCGAACCCCTGCGCGGCAGCAATGGGTTGATGGTCAAGGTGCCCACCGGCGGGCAGGGCTTGTTACTGGCGCGCATTGATGAAAAGTCGCCCTTCGACGGTTACACCGACCCGGAAAAGAACCGCAAGGTGGTACTAACGGACGTGTTCGAAAAAGGCGACCGCTATTTCAACACCGGCGACCTGGTGCGCAGTATCGGTTTCGGCCATGCGCAATTTGTCGATCGCCTGGGGGATACCTATCGCTGGAAGGGCGAAAACGTCTCGACCACCGAAGTGGAAAATGTCCTGCTGCAACACCCGCAGATCGCTGAAGTGGTGGCCTATGGCGTCGAGATCGACAACACCAATGGCCGCGCCGGCATGGTCGCCATCACCCCCAGCGAATCCCTGGCCAGCCTGGACATGCGCGAACTGCTGCAATTCGCCCACGGCCAGTTGCCCCCTTATGCGGTGCCGCTGTTTTTGCGAATCAAGGTGAAGATGGAAACCACCGGCACGTTCAAGTACCAGAAAGTGAAGCTCAAGGAGCAAGGATTCGACCCGGACAAGGCTGACAATGACCCGGTCTACGCCTGGTTGCCGGGTTCGGACAGCTATGTGCCGGTGACCGGGCAATTGCTGGCGCAGATTCAGGGCGGCCACTTCCGTTATTGATTCTGGCTATGGTGGCTTTTGACAAAAAAGCCATGACACCGGGGAACTCCCTCGCGACACTGGGCGCCTTAAACAGTTATATCAGTCGCCTCAGCAAGGAGCCCCCATGTCAGAACAGCCTAAACAAATGACCGAAGACGAAGCCGCCGAATTTGCCGAGCAAGTCTTCGACGTGGCCCGTCGCGGCGACGCCGCCATGCTTGCCGCACTGTTGGCCAAAGGCCTGCCGGCCAACTTTCGTAATCACAATGGTGACACCTTGTTGATGCTCGCGGCTTACCACGGCCATGCCGAGGCGGTCAAAGTGCTGCTGGAGTTCAAGGCCGACCCCCTGATCGCCAACGACAAGAACCAGTTGCCGATTGCCGGTGCGGCGTTCAAAGGCAACCTGCCGGTGGTCCAGGCGTTGATCGAAGGCGGCACGCCGGTTGAGGCGGCCTCCTCGGATGGGCGTACGGCGTTGATGATGGCGGCGATGTTCAACCGCGTTGAGATGGTTGATTACCTGCTCGGTAAAGGCGCAAACCCCAAGGCCACTGATGCACAGGGCGCGACGGCGCTGGCTGCGGCGCAGACCATGGGTGCGGTGGATACGGCGGCGAAGTTGCAGAAACTGGTGTAGGCTACGCGCCCTTCAAAACTTGCCCGTTACAGGATCGCCCCATGAAAACCGCCCTCGTCGAACTCATCAGCAAAATCAGCGCCGGCGTCATGGGTGAGGACGAAGTAGCGCGTATCGCCGACGAAGCGGCCCAGGCCTATGCGGACCCGGCGGCGTTCCTGGCGGCCAACCCGGATATCAACTACGACGACAGTTTCCCGATTCCGCTAGGGGAGTGGGTGGTGGTCGGTAGCTTGCCGGACACGGTGTTGTTCCAGGCTGATACCTATGGCGACCTGTTTGCCCAGATCGTCGCGTCGTTCGGTCCGGGTGTGGCGTTCAACCTCAAGCCCAAGCAACTGGCCAAGACCGAAGACCTGACCGCGCTCAACCGCATCCAGATCCAGATGAGCGCCCTGAGCCCGGAAGACGGCGGTTATGTGCTGGTGAACTTCAGCCAGTTGCTGGACGACGAGATCCAGGCGGTGCTGGTGTTCGGCAACGACCTGGCGCGAGTGCTGGAACTGTGTGCCGAAGTCGGCATCAAGGCCGAGCCCTCGCTTGAAGCCTTGAAGATTGCCGTACACGTCTGAAATAAAACGGAACCCGCGCCAAGGCTGACTATCCTACAAGGGCATGCCCTCACTTTAGGAGCGACACCATGGGTTCCACGTTTAATAGCCTGATTGGCCTGATCATCCTCGCGCTGGACATCTGGGCGATCATCAACGTGTTCAAAAGCGGCGCCAGCACCGGTGCCAAAGTGCTGTGGATTCTGTTGATCCTGCTGTTGCCAGTGCTGGGCCTGATCATCTGGGCTATCGCCGGGCCGCGCGGTAACGTGCGGATCTGACGACCTGCTCGATTTGCGGTGGGCACAGTCAATGTGGGAGCTGGCTTGCTCGCGAATGCGGAGGATCAGTCAATGAATCTGTTGGCTGACACCCCACATTCGCGAGCAAGCCCGCTCCCACATTGGTTTGTATGGCATTCATTAGATTTGTGTGTCGAAACTATTCGCCGCACGAAATTTTCACATCCCATCCAAGACAATTCGCCGGCTTTAACCGGCTGCCAGGGCTCTATCTCCAGTGCCCTTAAAGGCAGGGCCGTGCCCTACGTTCAGTAATTAATAGCCTTGCCGGCCTTGATCGGGCACCATTTGTGCCACCGCGTTAACCGCCTACCCCAGCCAGCCTGGGCGAGGGACGGACGCCACTGCATTATTTCGCAACTTAAACTTCCAATGGGTCCTAAAACGACATGGCAAACCCGGACGCCCTGAATCAGCAGCGAGCTTCAAATCGCCTGCTGCAACCGACCGTCAAATCCCATCTGGCGTACACGCTGCTATGCGCACTGGTCATGATGGTGATGTTTTCCCTGCTGCGCCTGGCGTTGCTGGTCTACAACCGCGAGATGATCCTGGACACGCCGGCCTCGACGTTCCTTGAAGCGTTCGCCAACGGCCTGCGCCTGGACATTCGCCTGGTAATGTACCTGCTGATTCCGCTGTTGCTGGCGCTGTTCAGCGTGCGGGCCATGGCGGCGCGCGGGTTCTTCCGTTTGTGGCTGACCGTCGCGTCCAGCATCGCCTTGTTCCTGGGCCTGATGGAGATGGACTTCTATCGCGAGTTCCACCAGCGCCTCAACGGCCTGGTCTTCCAGTATGTGAAGGAAGACCCCAAAACCGTGATGAGCATGCTCTGGTACGGTTTCCCGGTGGTGCGCTACCTGCTGGCCTGGGCCGTGGGCACGCTGATCCTGAGCATGGCCTTCAAGGGCGCTGACCGCGCAACGCGCCCACGGGGCCCGTTCAGCGGCGGCACGATCAGCACGCGCCAGGTGGCGCCGTGGTACAGCCGCATCGCAGTGTTCATGGTCTGCGTGCTGGTTGCCGTGGTCGCCATCCGTGGCACCCTGCGCCAGGGGCCACCGCTGCGTTGGGGTGACGTCTACACCACCGATTCGAACTTCGCCAACCAGTTGGGCCTCAATGGCACCTTGTCGCTGATCGCGGCGGCCAAGGCGCGCTTTGGTGAAGACCGCGCCAACATCTGGAAGGCCACCCTGGAACAACCGCTGGCCACCCAGACCGTGCGCGACATGCTGGTGCTGCCGCAAGAGAAGCTGGTAGACACCGACACCGCTGCCGTGCGCCGTGACTTCACGCCTCCGGCCGAGAAAACCCTGCCGATCAAGAACGTCGTGGTCATCCTGATGGAAAGCTTCGCCGGTCACTCGGTGGGCGCATTGGGCCGTCCGGGCAATATCACCCCGTACTTCGACAAGCTGACCCAAGAGGGTCTGCTGTTCGACCGCTTCTTCTCCAACGGCACCCACACCCACCAGGGTATGTTCGCCACCATGGCCTGCTTCCCGAACCTGCCGGGTTTCGAATACCTGATGCAGACCCCGGAAGGCAGCCATAAGCTGTCGGGCCTGCCGCAGTTGCTCAGTGCGCGTGATTTCGACGATGTGTATGTCTACAACGGCGATTTCGCCTGGGACAACCAGTCGGGCTTCTTCAGCAACCAGGGCATGACCAACTTCATCGGTCGCAATGACTTCGTCAACCCGGTGTTCTCCGACCCGACGTGGGGCGTGTCCGACCAGGACATGTTCAACCGTGGCCTGGAAGAACTGAAGGCACGCGAAGGCGGCAAGCCGTTCTACGCACTGCTGCAAACCCTGTCCAACCACACGCCGTACGCGTTGCCGACCCCATTGCCGGTCGAGAAAGTCACCGACCGTGGCAGCCTCAACGAGCATTTGACGGCCATGCGCTACTCCGACTGGGCCCTGGGCCAGTTCTTTGAAAAGGCCCGCAAGGAGCCGTACTTCAAGGAAACCCTGTTCGTGATCGTCGGTGACCACGGTTTCGGCAACGAGCAGCAGATCACCGAGATGGACCTGGGCCGCTTCAACGTGCCGATGCTGATGATCGCACCGGGCATGCGCGAGAAGTTCGGTGAGCGTGACCACACCGTGGGCACCCAGATCGACATCGTGCCCACCATCATGGGCCGCCTGGGCGGCGACACCTTGCACCAGTGCTGGGGCCGTGACCTGCTGAACCTGCCGGAAGGTGATAAAGGTTTCGGCGTGATCAAGCCTTCGGGCAGCGACCAGACCGTGGCCTTGCTCACCGGCGACCGCGTACTGGTATTGCCCAAGGAAATGCCACCCAAGTTGTGGGAGTACACACTGGGTGCTGAGCCGACTGGCAAGGTGATTTCAGAGTCGCCGGATGAAGCTGCACTCAAGCAGAAACTCGAGTCGTTCCTGCAAACCGCGACCAAGAGCCTGCTGGATAACACCGCAGGTGTGGTGGACGGTAAGCCGGACTAACTGACCGGCAATAAAAAAGAGGCCTTCTAGAAGGCCTCTTTTTTTTGCTTCTCAATTGTAGGAGCGAGCGTGCTCGCGAAGAACCTCAACGCTAACGCGCGCGTCTTGAATAAACGCGACGCCTGCAAGTGTTTCGCGAGCAAGCTCGCTCCTACAAAACCGCGGCGTTATATCTTGCCGAGCAACAACAACACCAGCAGAACAACCAGTACCACACCCAGGATACCCGACGGTCCATAACCCCAGTTACGCGAGTGCGGGAACACCGGCAGGCCACCGACCAGCAGGAGGATCAGGATAATAATCAGAATGAGGCTCATGGTTTTATTCCTTATAGGTTCTTTGCAAAAACCGGCTGTTTAACCGTTGGTTCGTCCATGTACAGTGGGACGCCTTACCCATTCCGACTCTGCCGCTTCGTAGAAAATTCATTGTTTTTATAAAACATTTTGATGCGTCGCTTATTTCTTTTAACGCGTACGCAACGTGAACTAATTAGTTGAAAAAAATTGAACTTAGTCTATGCGCGCAGCTGTGACCGAGCCCGCGGTTTGCCTGGGGCATTCATCACCCTGATGGTGCGTGGGTGGAGCAAAAACCTTCGCTACACTGCCGGTCACTTCTTCGTGAACCACAAGGCTATCTCCTATGCAAAACCGCATGATGATCACTGGCGCCGGGTCTGGCCTGGGTCGCGAAATCGCTCTGCGCTGGGCCCGTGAAGGCTGGCAGTTGGCGTTGTCCGATGTGAGCGAGCCTGGTTTGCAGGAAACCCTCAAGCAGGTTCGCGAGGCGGGCGGCGATGGTTTTACCCAGCGTTGTGACGTGCGTGACTACAGCCAACTCACGGCCTTTGCCCAGGCCTGTGAAGTAAAACTCGGCGGCATCGATGTGATCGTCAACAACGCCGGCGTGGCCTCGGGTGGGTTCTTCGCTGAATTGTCCCTGGAGGATTGGGACTGGCAGATCGCAATCAACCTGATGGGCGTGGTCAAAGGCTGCAAGGCGTTCCTGCCGCTGCTTGAGAAGAGCAAGGGGCGCATCATCAACATCGCCTCAATGGCCGCGCTGATGCAAGGCCCGGCCATGAGCAACTACAACGTGGCCAAGGCGGGCGTGGTGGCGTTGTCCGAGAGCCTGCTGGTGGAGCTCAAGCAACAGGAAGTGGGCGTTCATGTGGTGTGCCCATCGTTTTTCCAGACCAACCTGCTCGACTCCTTCCGTGGGCCAACCCCAGCCATGAAGGCCCAGGTGGGCAAACTGCTTGAGAGTTCGCCCATCTCGGCGGCGGATATCGCCGACTACATTTACCAGCGCGTGGCCGCAGGCGAGTTCATGATCCTGCCCCACGAGCAAGGCCGCATGGCTTGGGCGTTGAAACAGAAAAATCCGCAACTGCTGTATGACGAAATGACACTGATGGCCGACAAGATGCGCGCCAAGGCGCAGGCCGTGAAGGGCTGATTCGGCTGCGGTCTGTCAGACAAATTACCTACCTGCGTAGGCAGTGCCTGATTTTCCCGCAAGCCATTGCCGGCCCAGCGCCAAGGGGGCATGGTCGGGGTCCTGCTACTGGAAAAGGACAACCGCCATGCTGGTCTTAAGCCGTGCCACAGGCGAAGCCATCGCCATTGGCGATGACATCACCGTGCATATCCTGGAAGTGAACGGTACTCATGTGAAATTCGGCATCGAGGCGCCGGTGGGCGTCAACGTGTACCGCGCCGAGGTGTACCGCAAGATACTCAAAGGCGAGGGCCAAGCTACCCATCCCGTGCCGGCGCCCAACCCTTAGGCGCCGCTGTTCAGTCGAACAGGTGCTTGGGCACATCGTGCTTGAGCATCAACTGGCATTGCTCGCTCTCGGGGTCGAAGACGATCAGCGCCTGGCCTTTGGTCAGCGCCTGGCGCACGCGCAGCACGCGGGTTTCCAGGGGCGTGTCGTCGCCATTGTCGGTGCCGTCGCGGGTGACGAAGTCTTCGATGAGGCGGGTCAGGGTGTCGACTTCAAGTGCATCGTAGGGAATCAGCATACAAGCCTCAGGTGTCAGGTCCCGGCGATGCTACTGCGCCGGGACCTTTGTTGCCAGTATCCACTCACTCCGCGTCAGGACTTCTGGCCGACCAGGCTGTCCACCGACGGCACGCGGGTGTCGCTCTCCATTTGCGTTTCATGCTCGATCTGATGGCTGAACCGATCCAGTGAACCCTGGGCCGGTTGCGCATCGCTGGCAAACACCGGCGGGCTGAGGATGTAAGCGCCCAACAAGCGGCTAAGGGCGGCCAGGCTGTCGATATGGGTACGTTCGTAGCCATGGGTGGCGTCACAACCGAAGGCCAGCAACGCGGTGCGAATATCATGGCCGGCGGTGACCGCCGAGTGGGCATCGCTGAAGTAATAGCGGAACAGATCGCGGCGCACCGGCAGGTCGTTGTCCGAGGCCAGGCGCAGCAAGTGGCGGGACAGGTGATAGTCATAAGGACCGCCGGAATCCTGCATGGCCACGCTTACCGCATGTTCGCTGGACTGCTGGCCGGGGGCGACCGGGGCGATATCGATGCCGACAAACTCACTCACATCCCAGGGCAGGGCGGCCGCTGCACCGCTGCCGGTTTCTTCGGTGATGGTGAACAGCGGGTGGCAGTCGATCAGCAGGGGCTGGCCACTGTCGACGATGGCCTTGAGCGCAGCGAGCAGGGCGGCGACGCCGGCCTTGTCGTCCAAGTGGCGGGCGCTGATATGCCCGCTTTCGGTGAACTCGGGCAGCGGGTCGAACGCCACGTAGTCACCGACGCTGATTCCCAGGGAATCGCAGTCGGCGCGCGTGGCGCAGTAGGCGTCCAGGCGCAGCTCCACATGGTCCCAGCTCACCGGCATTTCATCCACGGCGGTGTTGAACGCGTGCCCGGAAGCCATCAGCGGCAACACGCTGCCGCGAATCACGCCGTTATCGGTGAACAGGCTGACACGGCTGCCTTCGGCAAAGCGGCTCGACCAGCAGCCCACCGGCGCCAGGGTCAGACGCCCGTTGTCCTTGATCGCACGCACGGCGGCGCCGATGGTGTCCAGGTGCGCGGAGACAGCACGGTCAGGGCTGTTTTTCTGGCCCTTGAGGGTGGCGCGAATGGTGCCGCGCCGGGTCATCTCAAACGGGATGCCGAGTTCTTCCAGGCGTTCGGCGACGTAACGCACGATGGTGTCGGTAAAGCCGGTGGGGCTGGGAATGGCGAGCATTTCCAGCAGCACTTTTTGCAGGTACGCCAGATCGGGTTCGGGAATGGTTCGGGTCATGGAAACTCCTGATGAGTTGAGGGCATCGATGGTTTCGATGAGGGGTTCAAGCGTCTTCGCCTGGCCCGGCCTCATCGCGGGCAAGCCCGCTCCCACATGGGAATGCGGTCAACTGTGGGAGCGGGCTTGCCCGCGATAGCGCCGGTACAGGCGACACATCACTCAAGTAGCCGGCTGACTGTGTGGAAACAACAAATCCACAAACTTCTCAGCCGTGGGTTGCGGTTCATGGTTGGCCAGGCCGGCCCGTTCGTTGGCTTCGATAAACACATACTCCGGCTGGTCGGCCGCAGGCACCATCAGGTCCAGGCCGACCATAGGGATATCCAGGGCACGGGCCGCACGCACGGCGGCGTCCACCAGCGTGGGGTGCAGGATCGCCGTGACATCTTCCAGGCAACCCCCGGTGTGCAGGTTGGCGGTGCGTCGCACGGCCAGTTGCACGCCACGGGGCAGGATGCTGTTGTAGTCGTAACCTGCGGCTTTGAGGGTGCGCTCGGTTTCTGCATCCAGCGGGATTTTGCTCTCGCCATCGGTGGCCGCCTGGCGGCGACGGCTCTGCGCCTGGATCAACGCGCGAATCGAATGTTGACCGTCGCCGATCACTTCGGCAGGGCGACGAATCGCAGCCGCGACCACTTCAAAGCCGATCACCAGGATGCGCAGGTCCAAGCCTTCGTGGAAGCTTTCCAGCAACACGCGGCTATCGAACTGGCGCGCCGCTTCGATCGCCTGCTGCACCTCCTCGATGCTCTGCAAATCCACGGCGACGCCATGGCCTTGCTCGCCGTCCAGCGGCTTGACCACGATGCGCTGGTGTTCGTCGAGAAACTCCAGGTTGTCGTCGGCACTGCCGGCCAACTGTTGCACCGGCACATGCAGGCCTGCCGCCTTGAGCACCTTGTGGGTCAGGCTCTTGTCCTGGCACAGGGTCATGCTGATGGCGCTGGTCAGGTCGCTCAGGGACTCACGGCAACGCACGCGACGCCCGCCGTGGCTGAGGGTGAACAGGCCTGCATCGGCATCGTCCACCTGCACATCAATGCCGCGCCGGTGGGCTTCTTCGACAATGATGCGTGCGTAAGGGTTGAACTCCGCCTGCGGCCCCGGGCCCAGAAACAGCGGTTGATTGATACCGTTCTTGCGCTTGATCGCGAAGGTGGTCAACGCCCGAAAGCCGAGCTTGGCGTAAAGGCTCTTGGCCTGGCGGTTGTCGTGCAGCACCGACAAGTCCAGGTAGCTCAAGCCTCGGCTCATGAAGTGCTCCACCAAGTGGCGCACCAACACTTCACCGACGCCAGGGCGCGTGCATTGCGGGTCGACGGCCAGGCACCAGAGGCTGCAACCGTTCTCCGGGTCGTGGAAGGCTTTGTGATGGTTGAGGCCCATCACGCTGCCAATCACTGCGCCGCTGTCTTCATCTTCGGCCAGCCAATACACCGGGCCGCCTTGATGACGTGGGGTAAGGCGCTCCGAGTCGACGGGCAGCATTCCGCGCCCCTGATACAGGTGGTTGACCGCTTGCCAGTCGGCCTCGCTCTGCACCCGGCGAATGCGAAAACCGCGAAACACACGGGTGGCCGGACGGTAGTCGGTGAACCACAGGCGCAGGGTGTCGGACGGGTCGAGGAACAGTTGCTGCGGGTCAATGCCCAGGATTTGCTGGGGCGCGGCCACGTACAGCGCGATATCGCGCTCGCCGGGCTGCTCGTTCAGCAGTTCCTGGGCAAGGCTCGCCGGGTCAGGAAAGGTGTGGCCGATCAACAACCGGCCCCAGCCGCAATGCACGGCAATCGGGTCGGCGGCCAGTGCGCTGCCATCTTCGGCCAGGCGCGCTTGCAGGCGCTCGTAGGTCGGCGCCTGACCCTTGAGTAAGCGTTGGCTGTAAGCCGCGGCATTCGGTTTCATGGATCAGATTCCTTGTTCGCTCAGCCACAGGTTCAGCGCCGCCAGCTGCCACAGCTTGGAGCCGCGCAGCGGGGTCAGTTGGCCTTGCGGGTCGGTGAGCAAGCGGTCGAGCATGGCCGGGTTGAACAACCCGCGGTCCTGGCTTGGGTCCAGCAGCAGCTCGCGCACCCAGTTCAAGGTATCGCCCTGCAGGTGCTTGAGGCCGGGCACGGGGAAGTAGCCTTTCTTGCGGTCGATGACTTCGCTGGGGATCACCCGTCGCGCCGCTTCCTTGAGCACCTGTTTACCACCGTCGGGCAGCTTGAATTTGGCCGGTACCCGGGCCGAGAGTTCTACCAGGCGGTAGTCGAGGAACGGTGTGCGCGCCTCCAGGCCCCAGGCCATGGTCATGTTGTCCACGCGTTTGACCGGGTCATCTACCAGCATCACCGTGCTGTCCAGGCGCAGGGCCTTGTCCACGGCCGCGTCGGCGCCCGGCATCGCGAAATGCTCGCGCACGAAGTCGCCGGCAGCGTCGTTGGCGGTCAGCCATTTGGGCGCGACTGTGGCCGCGTAGTCGTCGTAGCTGCGGTCGAAAAACGCCTCGCGATAGGCCGCATACGGGTCGCTGGCGCCGTCCACTTGTGGGTACCAGTGGTAACCGGCGAACAGCTCATCGGCGCCCTGGCCGCTTTGCACCACTTTGCAATGCTTGGCTACTTCCCGCGACAGCAGGTAGAAGGCGATGCAGTCATGGCTGACCATCGGCTCGCTCATGGCGCGGAAGGCTGCCGGCAGTTGCTCGATGATCTCGCTTTCGGCAATGCGCAGTTGGTGGTGATGGGTGCCGTAGTGTTTGGCGATCAGGTCTGAGTACTGGAACTCATCGCCACGTTCGCCGCCGGCGTCTTCAAAGCCGATGGAGAAGGTCGACAAATCCTCCACGCCCACTTCGCGCAGCAGGCCGACGAGCATGCTCGAGTCGACGCCGCCTGACAGCAACACACCCACATCCACCGCCGCACGTTGGCGAATGGCCACGGCTTCGCGGGTGCTGTCGAGCACGCGGTCGGTCCAGTCTTCCAGGGTCAGGTGTTTTTCGTCCGCATGGGGGCCGTAGGGCAGGGTCCACCAGGTTTTCTGTTCAGCCTTGCCGCTGGCGTCGATGCGCATCCAACTGGCAGGCGGCAGTTTTTCGATGCCGGCCAACAGCGTGCGCGGTGCGGGCACCACGGCGTGGAAATTCAGATAGTGGTTGAGGGCGACCGGATCGAGGATCGGGTTGATGTCACCGCCCTTGAGCAACGCGGGCAACGCCGAGGCAAAGCGCAGGCGTTGGCCGGTGCGCGACAGGTACAGAGGTTTGACCCCCAGACGGTCGCGGGCGATGAACAGGCGCTGGGCATCACGCTCCCAAATGGCAAAGGCGAACATGCCGTTGAGCTTGGGCAGCAACGCTTCGCCCCAGGCGTGATAACCCTTGAGCAACACTTCGGTGTCGCCACCGGAATAGAACGCATAACCCAAGGCTTCCAGCTCTTGGCGCAGCTCCGGGAAATTATAGATAGCGCCATTGAAGGCCAGGGACAGCCCCAGGTGGGCGTCGACCATCGGCTGGGCGGAGCCGTCCGACAGGTCCATGATTTTCAGGCGGCGGTGGCCCAGGGCAATCGGCCCTTGGGCATGAAAACCCCAGGCGTCGGGGCCTCGGGGGGCGAGGTGATGGGTGATGCGTTCTACGGCTGCCAGGTCGGCAGGTTGATGATCAAAGCGTAACTCGCCAGCTAATCCACACATAAGTTCCTTACCGGTTTTTCCGTTGGGGAGGGGTCAACACTCAATACGCCCAAAAGGGCGCGTACCCAGAAACTGACCCAGTGCTATGCGTGGAGTTTTAGACCGATAAGTTATAAGGCCGCTAATCACTTTGCCATCAATCGGTCTCTTTGCGCGGCGCGGCTTGGCCTCGAACCAGAGCCCGCAGGGCAAAGCGGTTGGGATGGCAAGCCTCGGCTACGCTGGTTGGCACTGGCAGGGGCTCATCACTCAGCCAAGCAGCCAGCAGTTCGCCGCACAACGGCGCAGTGATCAGGCCGCGCGAGCCATGGCCGCTGTTCAGATAGAGCCCCGGCAACCACGGGCATGGCGTTTGCGGCACTTGCCGGGCGTCTTTGCCCAGTACCGCATAAGCCTGCTCAAACGCCGCATGGTCAGCCAGTGGCCCAACGATGGGCAGGTAGTCAGGGCTGGTACAACGAAACGCAGCACGCCCCTCCAGCTGTTCGGGCGCCAAGCGATCAGCACCCAGGCGCTGCAGCAGGTCGGTAGAAATCTCACCCAGCATCTGCAGGTTGCCGTGGTGTTCGGCGGGCGTGGGCGTGAGGTCCTGATTGGTGAAGTCAAAACTGGCGCCCAGGGTGTGTTCGCCAAGCCGAGCCGGTGCGACGTAGCCCTCGGCACAGACGACAGTGGCCAGGGCCTTACTTGCCGGGGTTTGCGCCAGCCGCGTGATCTGCCCACGGATGCGCTTGAGCGGCACGTTAGCACTGAAGGGGAAACGCTTGATCTCCGCAGCCCCGGCGAGCACCACGACACTGGCGCTGGCCAGCACGCGGTCACCGGCGCGGGCTTGCCACTGGTCGTCGAGCCGGTGCAGTTCCAGTGCCTCGTGGTGGGTGAGCACTTCAATCAGGGGATGTTTCGCCTGCCACTGGCACAGCGCGGGTGGATGCACCCAACCGCCCTGTGGAAAAAACAACCCGCCGTGGGCCAGTTCGATTCCCGCCTTTTGCTGCGCCTGCTCGCGGTCCAGCAGGTGCAGCAGGTCTGGAGCGAAGGCGTGTGCCAATTGAGCCTGACGCTGGCTCTCCTTGGCATCAAACGCCAGTTGCAACACGCCACAGCCGTCCCAATCGACGCCTCGGTGCAAGTGTTCCAGCAGACGCCGGGTGTGGCCAAAACCGCTGAGTATCAGTTGGGACAAGGCCGTGCCATGGGCCGAAAGCTTGAGGTACAACACACCCTGTGGGTTGCCCGAAGCTTCCTGTGCCAGGCCGGCGTGGCGCTCCAGCAGGCTGACACGCCAGCCACGGGCGGCGAGGCTGGCGGCGGTCGCACAGCCGGCCAAGCCGCCGCCGATGACCAGGGCGTGACGTTCACCCTCGATGGCGGGAGGCCGGGCGAACCAGGGTTTACGTGGGGCTGGCGCGGGAGCGTCCTCGGGCCAGCCGAGAAACTCCCCACGCAGGATCTCCCATTTATGCCCGATGCCCGGCGTGCGTTTCATCTTGAACCCGGCGGCATTGATCAACCGCCTTACCCAGCCGGTGCTGGTGAAGGTGCTGATGGTCGAACCTGGAGCCGCCAGGCGTGCCAGTTGGGCGAACAGCTCGGCGGTCCACATGTCGGGGTTTTTCGCCGGGGCGAACCCGTCGAGAAACCACGCATCGATTTGGGCGTCCAGTTGCGGCAATTGTTCCAGCGCATCGCCGATCAGCAGGGTCAGGGTCACGCGGCCGTTGTCCAGTACCAGGCGCTGGAAGCCCTGGTGGATGGCAATGTAGTGCGCCAGCAGTTGCTCGGCCAACGGTTGCAGTTCGGGCCAGAGGGCGAGGGCGCGTTGCAGGTCGGCATGGCTGAGGGGGTATTTTTCCACGCTGACAAAGTGCAGCCGCGCATCGGCCACCGCGTGCTGCTCGAACAACTGCCAGGCGCAGAGGAAATTCAAACCGGTGCCGAAGCCAGTCTCACCAATCACCAGGCGCCCACCTGCCGGCAAGGCGGCGAAGCGTTCCTGCAAGCGGTTCTGCTCCAGGAACACGTAGCGGGTTTCTTCCAGGCCCGACTGGTCGGAGAAATACACATCGTCGAACACCCGCGAATGCGGGCGGCCTTGATCATCCCAGTCGAGCTGGGCGTGGGTGATGGGGTTCATGGCGACTCATAAAATGAAAGCGGGCAAAGACAAGGCGGCCATTCTAGCCGATCAACAGGCATTGAATTGATCCATGGCAAGGCTGGGTTGTATTTCCTTGCGCGTGTCGGGGCCCAATCCGCTAGTCTTGAGCCATCTTGAAACGGAGCTGCCCATGTTCGAATCCGCCGAAATCGGTCACGCCATCGACAAAGACACCTACGACGCCGAAGTGCCGGCCCTGCGCGAAGCCTTGCTGGAGGTTCAATACGAGCTGCAACAGCAGAAGCGCTTCCCGGTGATCATCCTGATCAACGGCATCGAGGGCGCGGGCAAGGGTGAAACCGTCAAGCTGCTCAATGAATGGATGGACCCGCGCCTTATCGAAGTGCGCACCTTCGACCAGCAGACCGACGAAGAACTGGCGCGTCCGCCGGCGTGGCGCTACTGGCGGCAACTGCCGGCCAAGGGCCGCATGGGCATTTTCTTCGGCAACTGGTACAGCCAGATGCTGCAAGGCCGCGTGCATGGGCAGATCAAGGATGCGCGCCTGGACCAGGCCATCGCCGGCGCCGAGCGCCTGGAAAAGATGCTCTGCGATGAAGGTGCGCTGATCTTCAAGTTCTGGTTCCACCTGTCCAAAAAACAGATGAAGGCGCGCCTCAAGGCCCTGGCCGACGACCCGCTGCACAGCTGGCGTATCAGCCCATTGGACTGGCAGCAGTCCAAGACCTACGACAAGTTCGTGCATTTCGGTGAGCGCGTGCTGCGCCGCACCAGCCGCGATTACGCGCCGTGGCATGTGATCGAAGGCGTCGACCCCCATTACCGTGGGCTGACCGTGGGCAAGATCCTGCTCGATGGGCTGCAAAGTGCGCTGAAGCAGGCCAAGGTCAAGGCCAGCGGCATGAACCCGGCGCCGTTGCTGGCCTCGGTGGACCGCAAGAGCCTGCTCGACAGCCTCGACATGACCCTGCGCCTGGACAAGGACGATTACGAAGAACAACTGATTACCGAACAGGCACGCTTCTCTGGCCTGATGCGCGACAAACGCATGCGCAAGCACGCCCTGGTGAGTGTGTTCGAGGGCAACGACGCGGCGGGCAAGGGCGGGGCGATCCGTCGGGTGGCGGCGGCACTGGACCCGCGTCAGTACCACATCGTGCCGATTGCCGCGCCCAGCGAAGACGAACGGGCCCAGCCGTATCTATGGCGGTTCTGGCAGAAGATCCCGGCGCGCGGCATGTTCACCGTGTTTGACCGCTCCTGGTACGGCCGCGTGCTGGTGGAGCGTATCGAAGGTTTCTGCACCCCGGCGGACTGGATGCGTGCCTATGGCGAGATCAATGACTTTGAAGAGCAACTGCGCGATGCGGGCGTGATCGTGGTCAAGTTCTGGCTGGCCATCGACAAGGAGACGCAGTTGGAGCGCTTCCAGGCCCGTGAAGAAATTCCCTTCAAACGCTTCAAGATCACCGAAGACGACTGGCGCAACCGCGACAAGTGGGACGACTACCGTGCGGCGGTGGGCGACATGGTTGACCGCACCAGCACCGAGGTGGCGCCCTGGACCCTGGTAGAAGCCAACGACAAGCGCTGGGCGCGGGTCAAGGTGCTGCGCACCATCAACCGTGCGCTGGAAGAAGCGTTTGATAAAAGCGACAAGCACGACAAAAAGAAAAAGAAATAGCCTGTAGGAGCGAGCTTGCTCGCGAAAAACGTCAACGATAACGCGTGCTTCCTGAGTGAACGCGGCGCCTATTAGTTTTTCGCGAGCAAGCTCGCTCCTACAGAGGCTCCATGCTTTTGCATCCACGCAGTGAATGATCATCGCTGTCGGCCAGGCATGGCTCTATCCTCGATCCACAACCACAAGATCGAGGTAGCCCATGCGTGAAGTAGTGATCGTCGACAGCGTGCGAACCGGCCTGGCCAAATCCTTTCGCGGCAAGTTCAACCAGACCCGTCCCGATGACATGGCGGCCCATTGTGTCAATGCGCTGCTGGCCCGCAACGGCATCGACCCGGCTACGGTGGAAGATTGCATTGTCGGCGCCGGCTCCAACGAAGGCGCCCAGGGCTATAACATCGGGCGTAACGTGGCGGTACTCTCGCAACTGGGCACCGGTACGGCGGGCATGACCCTCAATCGTTTCTGTTCCTCGGGCTTGCAGGCGATTGCCATTGCCGCCAACCAGATCGCTTCGGGCTGCAGCGACATCATTGTTGCCGGTGGCGTGGAGTCCATCAGCCTGACCATGAAGAGCGTCAACACCGATAACCTGATCAACCCGCTGCTTAAAGAACAGGTGCCGGGCATTTACTTCCCCATGGGCCAGACCGCCGAAATCGTTGCGCGGCGCTATCACGTCAGCCGCGAAGACCAGGACCTTTACGCGCTGCAAAGCCAGCAGCGCACCGCAAAGGCCCAGGCTGATGGCTTGTTCAACGATGAAATCGTGCCGATGGCGGTCAAGTACAAGGTCGAGGATAAGAACACTGGCGCGGTGCAGATCCTGGATGGCGTGGTCGACCGGGATGACTGCAACCGCCCGGACACCACCCTGGCCAGCCTCAGCGGCTTGAAGCCGGTATTTGCCGAGGATGGCTCGGTGACGGCAGGTAACTCCTCGCAACTTTCCGACGGTGCGTCGATGACCCTGGTGATGAGCCTGGAAAAAGCTTTGGAACTGGGGCTCAAGCCCAAGGCGTTCTTCCGTGGTTTTACCGTGGCTGGTTGCGAGCCGGATGAAATGGGCATTGGCCCGGTGTTCTCGGTGCCCAAGTTGCTCAAGGCCAAGGGCTTGCAGGTGGCGGACATCGACCTTTGGGAACTCAATGAGGCTTTTGCTTCTCAGTGCCTCTACGCGCGTAACCGCCTGGAGATTGATAACGCCAAGTACAACGTCAACGGTGGTTCGATTTCCATCGGGCACCCGTTTGGCATGACCGGTTCGCGGCAGGTGGGGCATCTGGTGCGGGAGTTGCAGCGGCGCAACCTGCGTTATGGGATCGTCACCATGTGCGTGGGGGGCGGGATGGGTGCTACCGGGCTC
Source organism: Pseudomonas sp. AP42 (assembly GCF_001728935.1). Classification (NCBI taxonomy): domain Bacteria; kingdom Pseudomonadati; phylum Pseudomonadota; class Gammaproteobacteria; order Pseudomonadales; family Pseudomonadaceae; genus Pseudomonas; species Pseudomonas sp. AP42. The sequence continues at coordinate 354 of NZ_LYSO01000115.1, read as the reverse complement.
TTCGAAGCCGTGCGCTGACCCCGGTTGGAACAGCGCCAGTGTGGGAGGGCTAATGTGGGAGCTGGCTTGCCTGCGATGACGGCCTGCCAGCCGACACTTCTCTCCCTGACACCCCCCGATCCAATTGTGGGAGCTGGCTTGCCTGCGATAACGGCCTGCCAGCCGACACTTCTCTCCCTGACACCCCCCGATCCAACTGTGGGCTTGCTCGCGAAGGCGGCCTGGCAGTCAACACAGTTGGATTGTGTACATATCCATTGCTGCGGTAACGGCCACTTAGGGTTCCGCCCTGACGGCGGCTCACTTTTGAAAAGCGCAAAAGTAAGCAAAACGCTCTTGCCCCACCACTCGGCA
>NZ_LYSO01000114.1:0-18670 GCF_001728935.1 Pseudomonas sp. AP42 | reverse complement strand
GGCCGTTACCGCAGGAATGGATATGTACTCGGTATAACGGTGTCGACTGTGAGGCCGTCTTCGCGAGCAAGCCCGCTCCCACAGGTTGATCGCAGGGTGTCAGGGTAGATTGGCATCGGCTGTCAGGCCGTCACGGGAGCAAGCTCCCTCGCCACAGGTCCAGCGTCGCCTCGAAGTTGTGTAGATACCTATGCACTGGACGGCAAGCCTCAAGACAAGATCGCCTTTAGCAGCGCGCCGTCCAGGTGCACGCAGTCCTTGCCATTGCGCTTGGCGCCGTACAGGTTCTTGTCCGCCATCTTGAGCACGGCCGATAACTCGTCGCCCGGCGAAAAACGCGCCATCCCCGCACTGCAGGTGTAATGGTGGGGCGCGGGCACACTGCTGCGGATCGCCTGCAACAAGTCCAGGGCGTAATCACAGGCTACGTCCACATCGTCGCCCTGCAATAACACGCCGAACTCTTCCCCGCCGATCCGCCCGAAGCTGTGGCTGCCTTTGGCGTTTTTCAGGCACAGGGCCATGGCGCGCAGGATTTTGTCCCCGACGTCGTGGCCATACAGGTCGTTTTTTTCTTTGAAACTGTCGATATCCAACATGATGAAGTAGCCGCCCTGCTCCCCGGCCAGCAACTTCTCGAAGCTCTGCATAAAGGCGCGCCGGTTGAGAATGGAGGTCAGGTAGTCGGTCTCGGCCAAGGCGCGAAACTCGCTTTCCACCAGCAATACCGAACGCAGATTCTTCAAGTAGGAGTAACTCAAGATAAACCCGATGGACACCGATGCCGCGCAGAACAGCAGCAAATACACCTCATTGCCAGCCTCTATATCCGCCTGCATGGGCGGCCATAGGATCAGCCAGATCAATAGCGCATCGACCAGATAATCCTGGACACTGATAAACAAGATGGCGCTGCCCACCACCAGGGTCACGGCCAACGGCAAGCCGTAGATACGCAACTCTTCGTTCAAATGAATCAGATACGCGAAGCCGACGGACAACAACACCATATAAATGACCCCCAGCACTCGCCAGAACAGGAAGTTCGCGGTGGTGGCATGTACCCGGCAAACAATCAGCAGGCCGACCGTGATGGCCAACATATAAAGGTCCAACTTCAAGGCCGGAGGAATCAGGAGCATGCCGAACCAGGCAATAATGCCTACCCATTCGGCCTGGGCCACCGCAGGTGACAACAAACTGCGCATTCTGGGCCGCAACTTCAAGTTAGCAGGCATCCTTACGCTCCCATCTCAATAGCATGCAGGCCCATCGCAAATGAAAAGGCCATGAACCGCTTTACCAGGCTGGCAAAGGGTGGCAGAACTTCCAGCCGGGTTTTGGAGTGGGCTTTGAAATAACCCTTTTCAACCCCCTCCTGCACCATACGGATAATGTGGGTCTTGGACACGGAAAGTTGCTTGGCCAAGGCCAGGTAGGAAGACGACCGGAAGGTGGCGCGGTCGTTCTCGGGGGCAAAGGCGTCGTTGTAGATCGCCAGCATCAACAGATGGCCGGCGTCGCGCTTCACCAGCCAATAACATTCGGGCAGCAAGACATCCACCGTCAACTCGGCCGCGAGAATCATGGCAAAACCCTTGAAATAGAGCGCCAGGAACTCGCGGTCATCCAGGTCGCGCATCTGCCGGTACACTTCCCTCTCGGGGTAGAGCAGCGCCAACGACTCAGTGAGGGCGGTGAGCATCAACCGCGCTTCGCGGCAGGCTTCATCCGAGGGCGCATAGACCCTGAAGCGACTGTCTTCGGGGTGCGGCGCAACCTCCATGAAGCCCAGGGCCTGGAACAGCAAAAAGATCGATTCCAGGCTGTTTTTCGAGCAATACTTGCGCGTTACGCACAAGGCTTTAACTTCTGCCAACAACGGCAGCGGTGTGGAAAAGTATTGGCTCAATAATGCGAACGACACCATCAAGCGGCTGTATTTAAGGGCACTCTTGTAGAAAAACGGTCGTCTCGAATAGGGCACGAGCAGCACGTGGTAATGCGCTCTCATGCACGATTCAAAATCCTTATGACGTTCGAGCGCTTGCGCGGTATTACACATAGCCAACTTCAACGAACTGACACGCATGAAAGAGCCCTGATCATCCAACTTGATGCCACTGATCTCAGCTACGAAATCCCTGCAGCCCGGCTCCAAAACAAATCACTTCAATAATCCTGCCATTAATGGCTTTTCGCCTCGAACGCAATGTACAGCGATTGCCGGACAAGACGTCATCAGTACCAAAGTTGTTCCACATCAAACGCCACGGCCGCACACAGTTGCGCGCAACCTTTGGTTACATTCACTCCGCCTGGCGGTTAGAGGACTAATCGATTCAGCACGCTGCGAACCTTCCCCTCTCGACGGCGTCGTAACAGGGATTGTTGCCAACCGCCCGCCGCGAGGTTCTCGTTTGAAAGCTGCCCTTCTGAAGAAATACCGCCTGATCATCAAGACCATGGGCTATGTGGGCTGGGCGTTGTTCTGGCTGTTGTTGTGGGATGTGGCAGTGACGGTGGACTTCATGCTGTTTCTCACCGCCAAGATCAATTTGCCGCTGATGCCCCTGACCTTGCTGGGCTCAGCACTGGTGGTGCTGATCAGTTTTCGCAACAGCAGCGCCTACAACCGCTGGTGGGAAGCACGCACGTTGTGGGGCGCGATGGTCAACAACTCGCGCAGTTTTGCCCGACAAGTGTTGACCCTGCTCGATGACGCCCCCGGTGAGGTGAACCCGGTGAAGTCGACGCTGTTGCGCCGTCACGTGGCTTACGTCAATTGCCTGGCTGCGCACCTCAAGGGCCAGCCGTGCCCCGAGGAAGTGCGAGCTTTTATCCCCGCCGAAGAATTTGCCCGCAACGGCGCCACCAATAACTTCGCCAATGACATCCTCACCGGCTCGGCCTCGTTGCTGGCGCGCGAATACCAGGCCGGGCGCCTGGACAGTATTCGCCTGGCACGGTTGGAGTCGACCCTGGTGGACCTCTCCAACGCCCAGGGCGGCATGGAGCGGATTGCCAACACGCCACTGCCCTACCCTTACGTGTACTTCCCGCGGCTATTCATTTCGTTGTTCTGCCTGATCGTGCCGGTGGGCCTGGTGGAGTCCCTCGGTTGGTTCACGCCGTTGGCCTCCACGGTCGTGGGCTTCATGCTGCTGGCCATCGAACGCATCGGCACTGACCTGCAAAGCCCGTTCAATTCCAGCGAACACCAGATCCAGATGGAAAGCATCTGCGAGACCATCGAGAAGAACCTGCAGTCGATGCGCCGCGATGCCCTGGTCGGTGACCCGATCGCCTGATTACCCCTGCTCAAGTGCCTGCGCCCTCGGCCGATATACCGAGGGTACGCATGGCCTCGCCTCTCACAAAAACGCCTGCGACACGCAGCACTAATTTTTCTCCCCTTGCCAAAACTATAAATACCCGCGGGTGAAGTCATGAATATCAAGCAGAAGCTGACATGGGCGTTTGCGGCCATCGCGTGCGTGCCGGTCATCCTGGTCGCCATTATCGTGGTGCTGAATCTGCGCGAGGGTGCGCTGGCCAACTTCCTCGACAGCAGCGGCCGCGAGATCCGCCAGATCGACAATGGCATGCAGCAGTTTTTCGACGGCATCAGCCAGAATGTCGACTTCGTCGCCAAGGACCCGCGCGTGATCGCGGCCAAGAACCTCAAAAGCTATGCCGGCGCCGATGCCGCGCAAATCCCGCTTACGCCAACCAATACAGAACTGCTGGCGATTTTCGATCAGTTCGCCAAAAGCCACCCCAGCACCGCCTACCTGTCCCTGGGCCTGAGCGATGGCGGCTACGCCAGTTGGCCGGACGACGCCAAACTGACGCAATACGACCCGCGCACCCGCCCCTGGTACCAGGCCGCCATCGCAGCGCCGGGCAAGACCGTGCGCACAGGCGCCTACTACTGGGCCCCGGACGACGTGGTGCTGATCGGCACCGTGCGCACCGTCGCGGATGCCACGGGCAATATCCTTGGAGTGGTCGGCCTGGACGTATCGCTCAAGCAACTCACCGAGCTGGTGCGCACCATCAAGCTGGGCGACAGCGGCTACCTGATGCTGGTGGAAGCCGACGGCAACGTGCTGGTGGACCCCAGCGATGCCACGCACAACTTCAAGCCCCTGGCGGGCCTGGGCGCGAACTACGCCGAACTGGCCAAGCACGGCGATGGCGTGACCGAGGTGAGCATCGACGGTGTGGCCTACATGGCTAACGTGGTCAGTTCCAAAGACCTGGGCTGGCGCTTTATCGGCCTGATCAAGCGTGACGAAGTGATGGCCGGTGCCACCCGCCTGACGTGGTTGATCGCGGCGATTGCCGCCGTACTGGCCGTGGTGTTCGCCATCGTCGGCGCCAGTTTCGCCCGTGTGATCGTGCGCCCGATTCGCGGTGTGGCCGACGGCCTGCAGGAAATCGCCGAAGGTGAAGGCGACCTCACGCGCCAGCTCAAAGTGCAAGGCAAGGACGAAACCGCCAGCCTGGCCGGCTGGTTCAACCAGTTCCTGAGCATGATCGCGCAACTGGTGCAGCGCATCGGCAACGCCTCCTCAGACCTGCAAACCGCCGCCGCCGACACCAGCGCCGTGGCCAATAATATGAACCAGGCCGCCGGCCGCCAGCGCGAAGCCGTGGAACTGGTGAGCACCGCGTTCAACGAGATGGTTGCCACCGCCAACGAAGTCGCGCGCTCATGCAGCGCCGCCGCCACGAGTGCCGATGAGGGCTATCGCGACGTGCACACCGGCCAGCAGCACATCGGCGAAGCCACCGGCAGCGTGCTCAAGCTTAGCGAAGACCTGCAAAAATCCACACAGACCATGCAGTTGCTCGAGCAAGACAGCCAGAACATCAACACCATCCTCGACACCATCCGTTCGATTGCCGAACAGACCAACCTGCTGGCGCTCAACGCCGCAATCGAAGCCGCCCGCGCTGGCGACCAGGGCCGCGGCTTTGCGGTGGTGGCCGATGAAGTGCGTGCATTGGCGCGTCGCACCGCCGACTCCACCGGCGAAATCGACAGCCTGCTGGGCAACCTCGCCCGCCGCACCCAGGAAGTCACCCAGCAGATGCAAGGCAGCTTGCTGGTGTCCAACACGAGCGTTGCGCGCATCCAGCAGGCCCGCGATAGCTTCGACAAGATCCGTGGTTCGGTGGACTCGATTCGCGACCAGAACACCCAGATCGCCACCGCCGCCGAAGAGCAGCACCAGGTGGCCGAAGAGATCAACCGGCATATCGCGCAGATCCACGCCGACGCGCAGTTGGTGGAAGGCTTTGCGCATTCGGCGCAGACCGGGTCCGGACGGTTGACTGATATTTCCGGCCAGCTCAATGGGCTGGTGGGGCGTTTCAAGTTCTGATGCTGTGGCGAGGGAGCTTGCTCCCTCGCCACAGGGTACGCGTCGCCGGGTCCATCTATGCCGCCTCAGAGGCGGCCCTGGCCATCATCGCAGTACCTGCAACAGTCTATTGCAGGACTCAAATGTACTAACCGGTTACTTATCTTGCTAAAATCGCGTCTTTGCCCTCTCTCACTCGAGTCCATTCGACATGAAACGAGCATCGCGCGCCGCTGGCGTCTCTAGATTCTTACTCCTGGGCCTGGGCGTCGTCATCGCCCTGCTCGGCCTTGCGCTGGCCGTCGGCGGCGCCAAACTGGTCAGCCTGGGAGGCTCTTGGTACTTCCTGCTCGGCGGCGTGGTCATGGCCATTTCCGGGCTGCTGATTGCCCGCTGCAAACCTGCCGGCGCCTGGTTGTTCGCCGCGTTTCTGCTGGCTACCGCCGTGTGGGCAGTGGCCGACGTGGGCCTGGAATACTGGCCGCTGTTCTCGCGACTGTTCATGTTCGCGGTGATCGGCGTGGTGGTCGCGCTGGTGTATCCGTTGCTGGCCGGAAAACCGGCGCGGGGTGCCTATGGCGTCGCCGCCGTGTTGGCGCTGGGCGTGGCGGTGGCCGCGGGCAATATGTTTGTTGCGCACCCAAGCGTTAAGCCCACTGGTGCAGGCCCGGGCATGACCCCGGTGGCTGCAGCCGATGCGCAGAAAGATTGGGCGCACTACGGTAATACCGAAGGTGGCAGCCGTTTCGCCGCGCTGGACCAGATCAACCGCGACAACATCGACAAGCTCAAAGTCGCCTGGACCTACCACACCGGCGACGTGGCCATCAGCGACGGCAACGGTGCCGAAGACCAGCTGACGCCCCTGCAGATTGGCAACAAAGTGTTTATCTGCACCCCGCACAACAACCTGATCGCGTTGGATGCCGACACCGGCAAAGAACTGTGGAAGAACGAAGTCAACGCCAAATCGGCAGTGTGGCAGCGTTGCCGGGGCATGGCGTATTTCGACGCCAGCGCGCCGATTGCCCAGCCGACCCAGCCCAACAGTTCGCCGATCCTGGCCGCCAGCGTGCCTGCCGGTGCACAGTGCCAGCGTCGCCTGTTGACCAACACCATTGATGCGCGCCTGATCGCCGTAGACGCCGACACCGGCAAGTTCTGCGAAGACTTCGGCACCCATGGCCAGGTAGACCTCAAAGCTGGCCTGGGCAATGTGCCGGACAGCTACTACCAACTCTCTTCAGCGCCGCTGATGGCCGGCACCACCGTCGTAGTCGGCGGTCGCGTGGCAGACAACGTGCAGACCGATATGCCCGGTGGCGTGATCCGTGGCTTTGACGTGATCACGGGTCAAATGCGCTGGGCGTTCGACCCAGGCAACCCTGAAGACAAGCAGGCCCCGACGGGCGACGCCACCTACGTGCGCAGCACCCCGAACAGCTGGGCGCCGATGTCTTACGACCCGCTGATGAACACGGTCTTCCTGCCGATGGGCAGCTCGTCCACCGATATCTACGGCGTGGAACGCACCCAGCTCAACCACAAATACGGCGCTTCGGTGCTGGCACTCGACGCCTCCACCGGTGCCGAGAAGTGGGTCTACCAGACAGTCCACAACGACCTCTGGGACTTCGACCTGCCAATGCAGCCAAGCCTGATCGACTTCACCCCGCCAGGCAGCGACAAAGCTGTACCGGCCGTGGTCATCGGCACCAAGGCCGGGCAGATCTATGTGCTCGACCGCGCCACCGGCAAGCCACTGACAGACGTGCAGGAAGTGCCGGTCAAAGCCGCGAACATTCCCAACGAGCCGTATTCCCTCACCCAGCCTAAATCCGTGGGCATGCCGCAGATCGGCGCGCAAACCCTGACCGAATCGGACATGTGGGGCGCCACGCCGTATGACCAGTTGCTGTGCCGCATCGACTTCAAGGGCATGCGCTACGACGGCCTGTACACGGCGCCGGGCACCGATAAATCCCTGAGCTTCCCGGGTTCCCTGGGCGGCATGAACTGGGGCAGCATTTCCACCGACCCGGTGCACGGTTTTATCTTCGTCAACGACATGCGCCTGGGCCTGTGGATCCAGATGATACCGTCGCAGAACAAAGCCCAGGCCTCTTCCGGTGGTGAAGCGCTGAACACTGGCATGGGCGCCGTGCCGCTCAAGGGCACGCCGTACGCGGTGAACAAAAACCGCTTCCTGTCGGTGGCCGGCATTCCGTGCCAGGCGCCGCCATTCGGCACCTTGACCGCCATCGACATGAAGACGCAAAAGGTCGCTTGGCAAGTACCGGTGGGCACCGTTGAAGACACCGGCCCCCTGGGTATCCGCATGCACCTGCCCATCAAGGTTGGCCTGCCGACCCTGGGCGGTACGCTGTCCACCCAAGGCGGCCTGATCTTTATTGCCGGCACCCAGGACTTCTACCTGCGCGCCTTCAACAGCGGCAATGGCGATGAAATCTGGAAAGCCCGCCTGCCCGTCGGCAGCCAGGGTGGCCCGATGACCTACGTGTCGCCCAAAACCGGCAAGCAATACATCGTCGTCACCGCCGGCGGCGCACGCCAGTCCACCGACCGTGGCGACTACGTGATCGCCTACGCCCTGCCGTAACCGCCCTCTGTTCGCGCGGTGCTCCGGCACCGCGCTTTGTGTTTGGAAAGATCCCCCATGACCCCTACTCCTCATACCGCCTGGCGCCTGGCGCTGGGCCTGGCCTTTGCGGCCGCCCTGCCCGTTCAAGCCGACGACACCACCCTGACCGGCGACTGGGGCGGCCTGCGCCGCGAACTCGACGCGCAAGGTGTGCGCTTTACCGGCGACTACAGCGGCGAGACCGCCTACAACGCCCACGGCGGCCAGCACCGTTCGGCGCGCTACTCGCAAAACGTCAAGCTCGGCGTGCAGTTCGACCTGGGCAAGCTTTACGGCTTCACCAACGGCGACCGCATCCAGCTGACCATCAACGACCGACGCGGCAACAGCGCCTCCGAGGACCTGGTGGGCAACCGCCTGCCGATCCAGGAAAACTACGGTGGCCTCTACACGCGCCTCACCGAACTGAGCTACGAGCGCACCCTGTTCACGCCGGCGCTGAACGTCAAGCTCGGCTATATGGCCATGGGCAATGACCTCGGTGGCCTGGACAGCGGCATCCTGTGCAACTTCATGAACGCCGGCTTCTGCGGGCATCCGCTGAACATGTCCGGCGGCAGCGGTTGGGCCAACTACCCGAACGCGCACCTCGGTGCCCGGGTGAAATACGACTTTTCGCCCAACTGGCAACTGCGCGTGGCGGCGTTCAATGTCGACCCGTCCAGCAACGGCAACTCCAGCCGTGCCTGGCACCTGGGGCCCAAGCACACCACCGGCACCGTGGTGCCCATCGAGCTTATCTACAAGCATGCGGGCGCATTGCCCGGTGAATACAAGCTCGGGTATTACTACGACAGTTCCGATGTAAAACGCATTGGCAGCAACAAGGACGTCAGCGGACGTGGCGGTCACTACCTCTTGATCGACCAGGCTGTGTGGGCTTCCCCATCATCCCAAGGCCGCAGCCTGCATGCCTTCGGCCAGTACTCTGCCGCCAGCCAAGCGGCTTCGCCGTTCACCAAGTGGTATGGCGCGGGCGTGGTGCTGTACAAGCCGTTCGAAGGTCGCCCGCGCGATACCGTCGCCCTGGGCTATGGCCGTGCGGTACCGAACCCGCGCAGCCGCGATGTGCAGGAGCTGGCAGCGTTCAATGCCGGCACGGCCTACCCCGACTTGGACACGGCTGAACAGTTGATCGAACTCAGTTATGGCTACCAGGCCACGCCTTGGCTGACCTTGCGCCCGGATGTGCAATACATCATCGAGCCGGGAGCGTTTTCCGGGGAGAGCATCGACAATGCGCTGGTGCTGGGCTTGCAGGTCAAAGCGGTGTTCTAGCTCGCGCCCTGCTGATACTGACGCGGCGTACACCCAAATTCGCGGCGAAACACCGTATGCAGGTACTGCGCAGAGGTGAAGCCGCAGCGGGCGGCGATTTCGGCGATGGCCAGGTCCTGGTTCTCCAGGCCCTTGGCGGCGGCCGCGAGTTTGAAGCGCAGGATTTCGTCATGCACGCTGCACCCGCGCACCTTGCGAAAGTGCGCTTCCAACGACGAGCGTGAGACGCCGACATAGGCGGCGACCTGGTCGGTCTTGATCCCCTGGCACGCGTACTGGCGGATAAACAACAAAGCCTGCATCACATAAGGGTTACCCAAAGGCTGATGCAGGCTGGAGGCTTGCACGTTGATCGCGTCCGGCGGCACCAGCACCTGCGTACCGGCACAGGCTTTGCCATGCAGCATCTGGTGCAGCAAGGCCGCGGCGGTACGGCCCATGGTCTCGGTGCCCTGGATCACCGAACTCAGCGGCACCCGCGTCAGAGTGCGGGTCAGCGGGTCGTTGTCGATCCCGATCAACGCCACCTCCTCCGGCACCGCAATACCCGCCGTCAGGCAGGCTTGCAACAACTGCCGGGCACGAGCATCGGTGACCGCGATAATACCGATGGGCTTGGGCAGGCTGTGCAGCCAGGCAATCTGCTGCTCCACCGCGCTGTCCCACAACGGCGCACTGGTGCCCAGGCCGCGATAGATCTCCACCGGCAAGCCATCGCGTTGCACCAGGCCGCGAAAGGCTTTCTCACGCTCCTGCGCCCAACGATTGGCCTGGGCTTCGGGCAGGCTGAAACAGGCAAACCGCGTCAGCCCGGCCTCGATCAAGTGTTCGTAGGCCAGCTTCATCAAGGCGTGGTTATCGGTCGCGACATAGGGAATGCCCTTGGGGTACGCGCTGACGTCCTCATAAGAACCACCCACTGCCACCACCGGCAGCTTGCTCCCGGCCAACGCCTCGCCAATCAGCGGGTCATCGAAGTCGGCAATGATCCCATCGCCCTGCCAGCGCTCGATACCGCGCAGACGGCAGAGAAAATCCTCTTCCAGGAACAAGTCCCAGGACGCGCGGGTGCTGCTCAGGTAATTGCCGATACCGGTGATGATGCCACGGTCGTAGATTTTGCTGCCGTTGAAGAGCAAGGCGATGCGGTGCACGGGCGGTAGGGTTTTCATTGTTTTTGTCCTGGGGCCGGTGGGTGCAGATTAGGCGGGTGGGTCGGGGTTCTCAATGGGTAGGAGGGAGAATTGGCTAGCATAAACAGTGCCTCGATCTGAGGTTTACCTCGGCGTACCAACCGAAACCAATGATGCGGCAGGCTGAGGTTGGTAATGCCGAGGCTTTACAGTCATGTTTGTCGCTCTTCAAACTACCTGAACTTAAGCAGTGCAACGCCGATTAACATCCAAATGAAGGCAATGATCATTATCTTCAAATTAACGGTGAGACGACGCTTTAAGTAAGGTGGAAAATTTTTCAGATCGACTGGGTCCAATTCTCCAAGAATGAGAGAAGCTTTTGGCCACATTATCATTCCAGTGATTTTCGCCATTTCCAAGAGAGACCAAATCAAACCTCGTTTTCCGAGACTTGGGCCCCAGATATAAATATAACGGCTGTTCTTTAAAGCCTCTTTTATGGCATCCAAATGTCGATGGGTCAGGTAAAGGCTGTATGCAAGAGTCCAAGCTGCAAGCAGCATGGGGCCGCCCAGAAAAGCGATTGCAACCCACGGAGACCACGTGTCGATATTGCTCATGGTTGATTAACTTCGTAGAGTTTTTCTCCAATAGCCTCACCAGCCATCCCTCCTCCTGTCGTACCCACCCATGCGCCTGCTCCCACTATAGCCGCGACACAAACAACCCCGACGATGCCTCCAGTCGCTACGCCGATCGCCATGCAAATAGAACCGCTGGCAGCACCCGCCATCACCCCGCTCAAAGTTCCAAGAGAAGCAGATCCCACAAATTTTCCTACTTCCGTAAACTTGACCTTCTCGCAAACCGCACCAGAATCACCATTACACACCTGCTGAATAGCCAACAACGAAGACACCCCACCAAGGCCTATACCGATATAACCACCTGCCTTCATATACTTCGTGGCACGACTGACCGCATCCACATGGGCGGCATACCCCGGAATCTGCCCCGGCCCACCCGCCTTGTCCCAGTGATGCACCAAGCTGCGGCTGGAAATACCCAGGGCCGTTTTCAACTTCGGGTGATCGCCCAAAGTTGTCTGCCCGCGCAAACGGGTGGAGTTGAGCAAATGGGCATCCAGCTGGTTCATCAGCCGCTGACGATCAGCAAAGAACTGCGGCGATCTAAGGTGGCCGTGCTGCCGATAGCTTTCCTGATGCAGGCGCTCCATCGCCTGGAGTGTGTCGCGCAGATTACTCAGGTGCTTCTCCATCACCACCGCACTCACGCCGAGCCAGGTTGAGGTATGGCCGATGAAACCTGCGATTTCGGCGCCGTGGCGAAACAGGAAGTCGGCCTCGTCTGGCGTCAAGGCATCCAGGGAGGCATCGACCTGCCGAGCGGCCTGCATCAATTGCGCTTCCTGGTAGGTGCAGGAGGTATTGCTCGGATCGCTGAGTACGATCATTGAGCCGGCTTTGACGTGACTTGTATTGAGGTTCAGTGATTGAAACTTGCGCATCACAGCCGGGTCGCGAATTGGAAACAGCGTGGCCTCCAGTGCTTCGCGAGTCATGCTTTTGGGCACGATATAAAAACCTGGATCCTGGCTCGAGAGGTTGTTAAATGCGGGCGGCGCCGAATGGCTTGTCGGTGTGTAAGCGTTTTGAGACGGCGCTGCCCAGTGAGTCGTTGGCCGGACCTTCTCGGCGGCTTGCCTGTTGGCACTCACCACCGAGCCACCTCTGCTGTGATACTTGGCTGAAAACACCGAAGGCACCAGCTCGGCTTTACAGGGACAGTCACTGTAGCTATCCAAGGTACCGGCCATAAGCCGGCCATGGCTATTCATGAAGGAAATGCCACCGACGATCCTATAAGTTTGGCCATCCTTGCCACAGGTAACTCGGTCACCTTCGCACGCATGGAAAAGGCCATGTATATTGATTCTTTTATCGCCGTCCAGCACTTCCCCGCCACAGGTGGTTTTATCACCCAGGCCAATGAAATAACCTACGCTCATTGTTTTTTCCTTAATCTGCTCCGGACGTCCCGGCATATTTTCAACAGGGCATTGCGCCCCTGCTACTTCATAGACGGTAGAAAGTCTTCCGCCAGTGGAACGCCCTGACGTTCAATAAATATTGATGAGTCTTGAGGCGTATTAATAATCTGGTCGCCATTGCTGAGATAACTGCCTACCAGCGCGAGATGGCCATTATCTTCGCCCGATCCTGTCACGATAGGCGCTTGAGTGCCGTCGGCATATTCCACGTAATCACCCTTGTGTGCCGCACGTACTTGCGAGCCGTCGGCCAATCTGAACTCAAGCCCCGAAGCGGTTTTCTTGATGACACCACCGTTACGGGTCTGACTGCCTTCGGCGGCAATTCGGTAAATAGCAATAGGCGGGTGAGTGTTGCAATAAGCCTGCTGATCCTTAACGAGCTGCAAAGCGCGCTCATTGAAGTTGGATAACTGCTGCTCCGTAAAGGGTGATTTATTTAATTGATTGAGTAAGTCAGGCGTCATTTCATTGGTATATGGCGAAAAGTGCGTTGCGTTCATGATGTCTTCCTTATTGGTGGTCTTAGCTGACACTCGAACTTTGAAGAGGCATACCCCCACCGTAAAGTCAGACGTTTCCCTAAATCATGTACTCCCTGAGCCGTTCTGAGCCCTTCACTCAAAATCGCACTACCCCTTGGTGATTTTCATAATCGGCACCCCAGGTGCCGTTGCTAGTATCCAGCCACCGCCCAGAACAATAAGGAAACCGCCATGCCGTACTTCCCCGGTGTCGAGAAGGTTCGCTTCGAAGGCCCTGCCAGCGCATCCCCCCTCGCCTTTCGCCATTACGACGCCAACAAGCTGATCCTCGGCAAGCCCATGCGTGAGCATCTGCGCATGGCGGCCTGTTATTGGCATACCTTCGTGTGGCCAGGGGCGGATATGTTTGGGATGGGGACGTTCAAACGCCCTTGGCAGCGCAGTGGCGATCCGATGGAGGTGGCCATCGGCAAGGCCGAGGCGGCGTTTGAGTTTTTTTCCAAGCTGGGCATCGACTACTACAGTTTTCATGACACCGACGTAGCGCCGGAAGGCAGCTCGCTCAAGGAGTACCGCAACCATTTCGCACAGATGGTCGATCACCTGGAGCGCCATCAGGAACAGACCGGCATCAAGCTGCTGTGGGGCACCGCCAATTGCTTCAGCAACCCGCGCTTTGCCGCCGGGGCGGCGAGCAACCCAGATCCAGAGGTGTTCGCCTTCGCCGCCGCGCAGGTGTTCAGCGCGATGAATGCCACGCTGCGGCTCAAGGGCGCCAACTATGTGCTGTGGGGTGGCCGTGAAGGCTATGAAACCTTGCTCAACACCGACCTCAAGCGCGAGCGCGAACAGCTCGGGCGCTTTATGCGCATGGTGGTGGAGCACAAGCACAAGATCGGCTTTACGGGCGACCTGTTGATCGAGCCCAAGCCTCAGGAGCCGACTAAACACCAATACGATTACGACAGCGCCACCGTGTTCGGCTTCCTGCATGAGTACGGCCTGGAACATGAGATCAAAGTGAACATCGAGGCCAACCACGCGACGCTGGCCGGGCACAGTTTTCATCATGAGATCGCCACCGCCGTGTCGTTGGGGATCTTCGGCAGCATCGACGCCAACCGCGGCGACCCGCAGAACGGCTGGGACACCGACCAGTTCCCCAACAGCGTCGAGGAAATGACCCTGGCCACCTACGAAATCCTCAAGGCCGGCGGGTTCAAGAACGGCGGCTATAACTTCGATTCCAAGGTGCGCCGCCAGAGCCTCGACGAGGTGGACCTGTTCCACGGGCATGTCGCCGCCATGGATGTGCTGGCCCTGGCGTTGGAGCGTGCGGCGGCGATGGTGCAGGACGACCGCTTGCAGCAGTTCAAGGACCAGCGCTATGCCGGCTGGCAGCAGCCATTGGGCCAGGCGGTGTTGGCCGGTGAATTCAGCCTGGAGTCATTGGCTGAACATGCCTTTGCCAACGAGCTGAACCCGCAGGCGGTGAGCGGGCGCCAGGAGATGCTTGAAGGCGTGGTGAATCGGTTTATCTATCGGTGACATTTGCACGACAAATCTCTGCACAGAGCGTCGAGTGACGCTCTACAGTTCAACCCGCACCACGCTGTGTCTTTCCAACAACAATAAAAGGACGCACCACCATGAAGTCATTCAAACCTGCCCTGCTCGCCGCAGCCCTGGCGCTGCTCGCCCTGCCGGTGATGGCCGATCCGGCACACCCGAAAATCGGTTTTTCCATCGACGACCTGCGCCTGGAGCGCTGGTCACGCGACCGTGATTACTTTGTCGCCGCCGCGGAAAAACTCGACGCCAAGGTGTTCGTGCAGTCTGCCGATGCTAACGAGCAAAAGCAGATTGCCCAGATCGAAAACCTGATCTCCCGGGGCGTCGATGTGATCGTGATTGTGCCGTTCAACGCCACGGTGCTGACCAACGCAGTGGCCGAAGCCAAGAAGGCCGGGATCAAGGTAGTGTCCTATGATCGCCTGATCCTCAATGCCGACATCGACGCCTATATTTCCTTCGATAACGAAAAAGTCGGCGAGATGCAGGCAAGCGGTGTGTTGCAAGCGGCGCCCAAGGGCAATTACTTCCTGCTCGGCGGCGCGCCGACGGACAACAACGCCAAGGTGCTGCGCGAAGGTCAGATGAAGGTGCTGCAACCGGCCATCGACAAAGGTGATATCAAGATCGTCGGCCAGCAATGGGTCAAGGAATGGAACCCTACCGAAGCCTTGAGCATCGTCGAAAACGCCCTGACCCGTAACGACAACAAGATCGACGCCATCGTCGCCTCCAACGACGCCACCGCCGGCGGTGCGATCCAGGCCCTGGCCGCACAGAAGCTGGCGGGCAAGGTGCCGATCTCCGGCCAGGACGCTGACCTGGCGGCGATCAAGCGCGTGATCGATGGCACCCAGACCATGACCGTGTACAAGCCACTCAAGCTGATCGCCACCGAAGCGGCCAAGCTTTCGGTACAACTGGCGCGCAGTGAAGAACCGACCTACAGCTCGCAGTACGACAACGGCAGCAAGAAAGTCGACACGATCCTGCTCACCCCGACGCCGCTGACCAAAGCCAATATCGATGTATTGGAAAAAGACGGTTTCTATACCAAAGAGCAGATCGGTCTGTAGGAGCGGGCTTGCCCGCGAAAAACGTTAACGATAACGCAGCGCTATCAGGCAACCCGTGTCGTCTATGAGTTTTTCGCGAGCAAGCTCGCTCCTACAGTAATGTCGCCAGCCCTTGTGTGAGCAATAGTAATGCCCGACTACCTGCTGCAAATGAACGGCATCGTCAAAAGCTTCGGCGGTGTCAACGCCCTCAACGGCATCGATATCAAGGTCAAACCTGGGGAGTGTGTGGGCCTGTGCGGTGAGAACGGTGCGGGTAAATCCACCTTGATGAAGGTGCTCTCGGCGGTGTACCCGCACGGCACCTGGGAGGGGGAAATCCTCTGGGATGGGCAGCCGCTCAAGGCCCAGTCCATCCGCGAAACCGAGGCTGCCGGCATCGTCATTATTCACCAGGAACTGACCCTGGTGCCCGACCTGTCGGTGGCCGAGAACATCTTCATGGGCCACGAGCTGACCTTGCCCGGCGGGCGCATGAATTACCCGGCGATGCTGCACCGCGCCGAAGCCTTGATGCGTGAACTCAAGGTACCGGACATGAACGTGGCGCTGCCGGTGTCGCAGTATGGCGGCGGCTACCAGCAGTTGGTGGAGATCGCCAAGGCCCTGAACAAACAAGCGCGCCTGTTGATCCTCGACGAGCCCTCCTCGGCCCTCACCCGTGGCGAAATCGAGGTGCTGCTGGACATCATCAAGGGCCTCAAAGCCAAGGGCGTGGCCTGCGTGTACATCTCCCACAAGCTCGATGAAGTGGCGGCGGTGTGCGACACCATTGCGGTGATTCGCGACGGCAAGCACATCGCGACCACTGCCATGGCAGACATGGACATCCCAAGGATCATCACCCAGATGGTCGGCCGCGAAATGAGCAACCTCTACCCCACCGAGCCCCATGACGTGGGCGAGGTGATCTTCGAGGCGCGTAACGTCACCTGCTACGACGTCGACAACCCCAAGCGCAAGCGCGTAGACGATATCTCCTTTGTGCTCAGGCGCGGCGAAATCCTCGGCATCGCCGGGTTGGTGGGCGCCGGGCGCACAGAGTTGGTGTCGGCGCTGTTCGGCGCGTACCCCGGCCGCTACAACGCCGAGGTGTGGCTGGAGGGCCAGGTGATCGACACGCGCACGCCGCTCAAGTCGATCCGCGCCGGGCTGTGCATGGTGCCCGAAGACCGCAAGCGCCAAGGCATCATCCCCGACCTGGGCGTGGGCCAGAACATCACCCTGGCGGTGCTCGACACCTACGCGCACATGACCCGCATCGACGCTGAGGCCGAACTGGGCAGCATCGACCAGCAAATCAGCCGCATGCACCTCAAGACCGCCAGCCCGTCGCTGCCGATCACCAGCCTCTCAGGCGGCAACCAGCAAAAGGCTGTGCTGGCGAAAATGCTGATGGCCAAGCCCAAGGTGCTGATCCTCGACGAACCCACGCGCGGGGTGGACGTGGGCGCCAAGTACGAGATCTACAAACTGATGGGCGCACTGGCGGCCGAAGGCGTGTCGATCATCATGGTGTCCTCGGAACTGGCCGAAGTGCTCGGCGTGTCCAACCGCGTGCTGGTGATTGGCGACGGCCAGTTGCGCGGGGATTTCATCAATGACGGGCTCACCCAGGAACAGGTGCTCGCCGCTGCGCTCAGCCATAACAATAATGATCGGAAGACCGCGTAGATGAACCAGGTCAAACACCTATTTACCCGCTACAAAATGCTCGCGCTGGTGATCGCCGTGGCGTTCATCTGGCTGTTTTTCAGTTGGCAGACCGAGGGTGGTTTTCTCACCCCGCGCAACCTCTCCAACCTGCTGCGGCAGATGTCGATCACCGGGATATTGGCGTGCGGCATGGTGTTGGTGATCATCAGCGGCGAGATCGACTTGTCGGTGGGCTCGCTACTCGGATTGCTGGGCGGGCTGGCGGCGATTCTGGATGTGGTCTATCACGTGCCGCTATTGGCCAACCTGAGCCTGGTGGCGCTGTGCGGCTTGATGATCGGCCTGGCCAACGGCTACATGACTGCTTACCTGCGCATCCCCTCGTTCATTGTCGGCCTGGGCGGGATGCTGGCGTTTCGCGGGATTCTGCTGGGGATTACCGGCGGCACCACCATTGCGCCGGTGTCGCCGTCGCTGGTGTATGTGGGCCAGGGGTATTTGCCCCACAGCGTCGGTATCGGGCTTGGGGTGTTGCTGTTTGCCCTGACGCTGTTCCTCACCTGGAAACAACGGCGCAACCGTGCGCTGCATGGCTTGGCGGCGCACTCACTGCTGCGCGATGCGCTGCGCGTGGTGCTGATTGGCGCGGTGCTCGCAGGCTTTGTCACCACCCTCAACCGCTACGACGGCATCCCCGTGCCGGTGCTGCTGTTGCTGGCGTTGCTGGGGGTGTTCAGCTATGTCACGCACCAGACGGTGTTCGGCCGCCGGGTGTATGCGGTGGGCAGCAATATGGAGGCCACGCGGCTGTCGGGCATCAATGTGCAAGCGGTGAAACTGTGGATTTTCGGCATCATGGGGGTGATGTGTGCGCTGGCCGGCCTGGTGAACACCGCGAGGCTGGCGGCGGGTTCGCCGTCGGCGGGCAACATGGGTGAACTGGATGCCATCGCGGCGTGCTTTATTGGCGGCACTTCGATGCGCGGTGGGTCGGGCACGGTGTATGGCGCGTTGTTGGGGGCGTTGGTGATTACCAGTTTGGATAACGGCATGTCGATGCTGGATGTGGACAGCTACTGGCAGATGATCGTCAAGGGCAGCATTTTGGTGCTGGCGGTGTGGGTGGATGTGAGTACGCGCTCGGGCAGGCGATAACTCGTCCGCCAGAACATCATCGATTACCTGTGGGAGCTGGCTTGCCTGCGATGGCGCCCTGACAGCCGACGCCTATCTATCTGACACCCCACGGTCAAACTGTGGGAGCTGGCTTGCCTGCGATGGCGGCCTAACAGTCGACATCTATCTGCCTGACACTCCAATGATCCCACTGTGGGAGCGGGCTTGCTCGCGAAGGCGGCCTGA